>JBATMK010000147.1:0-1817 GCA_049289815.1 Flavobacteriales bacterium | reverse complement strand
ACACTGTTGTGGCGCTCGATGACCTCAGCGGCGGTTTCGCCGATCAGGTGGATCCGCGCGCGACTTTCGTGCAAGGCTCCATCAACGATGCAGCGCTTATCGAGGCGTTGTTCGAGCGGCACCACTTCGATTACGTGTACCACTTGGCCGCTTATGCAGCCGAGGGACTGAGCCACTTCATCCGCGAGTTCAATTACCGGAACAACCTCATCGGCAGCATCCACCTGATCAACTCCAGCGTGCGGCACAAGGTGAAGTGCTTCGTGTTCACCAGCAGCATTGCGGTGTACGGCGCGCTGCACCCGCCCATGCGCGAGGACATGGCGCCCAAGCCGGAGGATCCTTATGGCGTGGCCAAGCTGGCCGTTGAAATGGACCTCTACGCGGCCAAACACATGTTCGGCCTCAACTACGTGGTGTTCCGCCCGCACAATGTCTATGGCGAGTACCAGAACATCGGCGACCGCTACCGCAACGTGGTGGGCATCTTCATGAACCAATTGATGCAGGGCACGCCCCTGAGCGTGTTCGGCGATGGCGAACAACAGCGCGCCTTCAGTTACGTGGGCGATATCGCACCGGTGATGGCCAATTGCGTGAATGTGCCCGCGGCCTTCGGCGAAGTGTTCAACGTCGGCGCGGACCAGCCTTACACAGTGAAACAATTGGCGACCGCCGTTATGAAGGCCATGGGTGTAACCGGTGAGTTGAAACACGTTGAAGCGCGGAACGAAGTCGTACACGCATGGAGCGATCACAGCAAAGCCCACCGCGTTTTCGGACAACCGTCGAACACTTCGCTGGATGAAGGTTTACGCCGCATGGCGGAGTGGGCGCGCAAGACCGGCGCGCGAGAGAGCAAGGCGTTCGGCCATATCGAGATCACCGAGAAGCTGCCTCCATACTGGGTGAAGCAGGCCTGATGATGCGCGTTCCTGAACCGGACCAGAAGCCCGTGGCGTCGGTGGATGTGGGCGGCCGCACCGTGCACCGATATGCAGCAGGCGAGGGGCATCGCGACGAACAGACGATCACTTCCTTCGGTGAAGAGTGGGAGAAGTTCACCGTCTTCAGCGCCGAGGACATACGCACTGTCGGTGCCGAGTACTTCGATATCGTGCCCACTGGGTTGTTGACCAAGGACACGGTGGTGCTGGATCTGGGCTGCGGCAGCGGGCGGTGGACGCGCTACATGAGTCCACTGGTGGGAAAGGTGGAAGCCGTGGATCCGAGCGCAGCCGTGCTGCACGCGGCGCGTGCCAACGCCGATCTGCAGAATGTGCGCTGGAGCCAGGCGGGTGTGGACAACATCCCGTTCGCGGATGGCACCTTCGATGCGATCGTTTGCTTGGGCGTCCTGCACCATGTGCCGGATACACCTGGTGCCGTTGCAAAGGCCGCGGCCAAGCTGCGCCCCGGTGGCCACATGCTGCTCTATCTCTACTACGCGCTCGATGGACGGGGCCCACTGTTCAAGGCGTTGTTCCATGCCAGCACGGTGGTGAGAAGGTTCGTCAGTGCAATGCCCGGTGGGTTGAAGCGCTTCGTCTGTGATTTGATCGCGGTGTTCGTCTACCTGCCGTTCGTAGTGCTCGCCCGGCTTGTGAAAGTCATGGGCGGCGACGCTTGGAAGAAAGTTCCGTTGAGCTACTACGTCGGGAAGCGCTTCCTCATCATCCGCAACGATGCCTTGGACCGTTTCGGTACCCCGCTGGAACAGCGTTTTACCAAGGAACAGATGCGGCGCATGATGACCGATGCCGGATTGAGCGAGATCCGGTTCTCGGAGAACGCGCCGTATTGGCACGCGCTGGGTA
>JBATMK010000146.1:0-22022 GCA_049289815.1 Flavobacteriales bacterium | reverse complement strand
CCTTGGTTGTGGAGTTCAAGCGGCTGTACGCGAACACATTGGTACGGTTACCGCTGGCCGAGGCGGGCCGGAGGCCCTAGATCGAGAGCGCATCCCGACAAGTCGGGACGCGTGCGCAAAGGGACAGCCGAGCCTGCAATGTCATTAAGTTAAGCTCGGTTAAGACCGCTCCCGTCAGTTGCTTCCACATGACCATTAACAGTACCGGACCCACACTGCGCCGACCGCCGCTTTCGGCATCTTTAACTTAATGACATTGGCCGAGCGTGTGCATGGGACGCGTGGGGGGTTCAGTCGGCGAAGCGGTCGGCTTTGTGGGTGAGGTGGTGGCCTTGGCAGAGGGGGCAGAGGTATATGCGCATGCGGCCTCGGCCCTGGTTCCAGATCTTTTTGACCATGCGGTTGGCGCCTTCCTGGGTGTAGATGAATTTGCCACGGCATGTGTTGTCGGGGCGAGGGCGGTGGATGATACGGGTGAGGGTGATGTACAAGGCGCGGTCGGTGAGTCGGGTGAGTTCACCTAACGTTAGGTTATCCAAGTCGTGGAGGGCACGTTGACGTAAGTCGAGGTCGAAGAATTCGAAGAGCTCGTCGTGGAGCTTTGGGTGATCGCGGAGGAGGCGCTTGAGGTTGTTGCGGGGATGGGCCATGGGGAGTTGGGCGGGCTTCAGGCCTCAGGCCTCAGGCTGGTGGCTGGTCATTGGTCCTAGGTCGTTGGCGGGTTGGCGGGTTGGAGAGTCATTGGGGTTGGTGGGCCCAATGCTGGAATTGGCGCCAGGACATGATGCGCAGGAGGCCGTGTGCGCGCCAAGAGTCGATGGGGGCTTGGAGGACGCAGTAGCAGAGGGTTTCCGGGAAGCAGCGGTTGGCCTTTGGAATGGCGGCGACGTTGTTGGCGGTGGCTGCGATGGGCCATTCAGTGCACAGTTCTTCGGCGAAGGCCGGTGTGATGGGTACCCAGCTTTCGTCGCCTTCGTCGAGGGCGCGTTCGGCTACGTGGAGGGCTTCGTTGCCTTCAAGGACTTCGATGGGCATGACCGGGAACAGCTCGTTTGCCGGGTGCATGGTGGGTGGTTGCTTCGAGCAACAGACCGGGGGGCTCGGGCTTCAGGCCTCAGGCCTCAGGCCTCAGGCCTCAGGCCACAGGCTTCAGGCCTAAGGCTTCAGGCCACGGGCTTCAGGCTTCGGGTTTGGGCGGCGGGTTGCCGGTGGCGTTGGTGAGTTGTTGGCGGATGGCTCCGAAGCGTGTTCGGCTTTCTGACGTGGAGCGGCCGTGTTGGTCACTGACCATGGTTCGTTGGCCGTTGGCAATTGACCGCGGATCATTTCCGATGCAACGTTGCCCAGCGGGAAATGATCGGCAAGCAATAAGACCCAGGGGTTGGCCACCAAAATGGATCGGCGGGCAACTAGGCTGAAGAGTTGTGCTCGAAAGTGGATCGGCGCGCAGCTACGATCGAAAGTTGTCCGCCCAAAATGGAACGGCGGACAACCACGACGGATGGTTGCCGGTCCGGATCAGAAAGGCGACGGCGACCAACGAGGATCGTTCGCGCAGAACAGAGCGACGGGCAGCAACCACGAAGCGCCGCACGCCCAAAACCGCATGGCAGCCAGGCCGTCGCCGTCTTCGAAGACAAAAAAACGTGCTATCGGCAGAAATGCCGCAACCCCCATTGGGCGAGGCTCTCCGGCGGGCAGGTCCGCGTTATGAACATGGTCCGCATCACGGAACCACAACCGCTGTGGTTAAAGGCCTCGGTCAGCGCAAAAAACCTTCAGCCCCGCGCCGGGACCAGAGTGAAAACGAAGACTCGAACTCAGGTAACCATAAAAACGAACAAACCATGAAGCTTGTAAAAGCCGGTACCGGGGATCTGAACCCGGCAGGTCTGGTCGGTAAAGCGGACCACGTGGTGGCCAGCATGACGTCGAACGTCAACTTCACCACGCCCATCCCCGCCCTTGCCACCGTGACCACATCGCGCGATGCTCTGGTCCTGGCGATCGCCAACGCGGAGAACCGCGGGCGTGCCGAGATCGACATCCGCGATGCCGCTGCCGACGAGCTGCGTGCCTTGCTCGCGGCCTTGGTGCGATACGTGAACGTAGAGGCAGCCGGGGACGTGGATAAGGCGGTGAGTTCGGGTTTCGAACTGGTCAAAACACCCCAGTCGGTGGCGGAACTTTCCGCTCCGTTGGATGTTGAGGTCAGTGGCAAGAACATCGAAGGCACGTTACGCCTGAAGTGGAAGCCGGTGGAAGGAGCACGCATGTACAATATGTACGTGAACACCTCCGACCCTACGAAACCCGAAGCATGGAGACTGGTCGCCGTGAGCAGTGTCTCACGGAAGACGATCAAGGATCTCCCACCGGGTGCTTTCTGCTCGTTCCGCGTAACCGCCCTCGGCACCGCCGGGGAAGGTCCCGCGAGCGAGATAGTCAGCCGCCGCGCAGCTTAAGGTCCCAGCATTGACATGGTGAGCTCTGTCATCCTGAGCCCGTCGAAGGACGAACCATGACCTCCAGTGGACACTGTACTCCGAAAGGAGGGAACACGCCGTACGAACCCCTGGCCGCAAGGCTGGGGGTTGTTGCGTTGAGGGGCAGGCTTGCAGCTGAGAGCCACGAGCCATCCGCTTCGAGCTGAGCGGAACCTCTGGGCGGCAACAGCCAAGCGTCCGCGTTGAGCCTATCCTGCTACCACCGTGATCCCACCCAGATCCGCCTTCCCGCTCTTCAGGAATTCGTAGGTCATCCGGTCGGCCTGGCAGTCGATGAACTGGATGCGCTTAAGGCCTGGGCCCTTGAAGAACGTGTTGAGGATCCTTGCGTTGCGGAAGGTGACCTTGGAAAAACCGCAGTCCTCGAAGTAGCAGTCCTCCACGATGCCTTCGAAGACGGTGTCGGCGATGGCGGTTCCCTTGAACGTGGTACGCATCAGCCGGACGTTCGTCATGCTGTTCTTCGCGAAGTGTGTTGATGTGAACGTTGCTCCCGTTAAGTCAGTGCCCGAAAGATCACAGCCCTTCATGTGGCAGTTGGAGAACTGCGCGTCCTTGAGCACCGCCTCGTTGAACGCATTGCTGACGATGTGGGAATCCTGAAGACGGCTGCCCCGCATATCGGCGCCGGAAAAGTCGCAGCCCTCGATGTTGTTGCCCCGCAGGAGCAGTTCGGACAGGTCGGACCCGATGAACTTGCAGTTCTTCATGTTGGAGGAACTGAATTTCTCGTGCAGGTCCTTCAACCCGGAGAAGTCGGCGTCCACCCAGTTGCCCCGCGACATGTCCCAGCGGGGCTTGTTCTTCTGTTCCACGGAAGGCGATGCATCCGCCCGTTCGGCGGAAGTGCCGACGGATGCCGGTTCCGTGTCCATTGGCGGCGTGCTCCCTGAAAAGTAGTTGAGGTCGACCTCCAGGATCTTCGAGAGGCGGTCCATGGTCATGATGTCGGGGACCGACTCTCCGCGCTCCCACTTGCCAACGGCTTGCGGGCTGATGAAGAGGCGCTCGGCAAGCTGTGCCTGGGAGAAGTTCATGCTCTTTCGGGCTTGGGCGATCCTGCCGCCGATCAATTTGGGTTCCATCGCTGCTGTCTTGTTTTTCGACGCCGCAAAGGAAATCCGCTCCGATGCCGGGGATCGCAAAGAACCAGCCACCGTTGGTTGTTCTTGCGCTACTCCTGGTTGTATTGCACAACCTGTGGTTGTAATGCTCGGCGGATCGTACCCGGCATACCGGGAAGCGCCCGAAAAGCAACCTATCCCACTGGATCCGTCATCTTGCAGGCTCCATCTCCCCGCAGTCATGTCCGGTCCCTATCCGCGCGGTCCCCTCTTGTCGACGGTGAGGCGCGTTGTCCTTTGTTCGGCACTGAGCGCAGCAGGACCCGGGGCCATCGCGCAGAACACCTTCTTCAGTGTGTACGACATGGGCACCGGTGCCACCTTCGATAAGGTGCGGCGCTGTGCCAACGGCGACTACGTGTGCATGAGCGATGAGTGGAACCTGATGCTGCGCACGGACAGCATGGGCAACGTGCTGTGGGCCAACTACAGCCCGTCGTTCGCGAGCACGCGTTCGGGTGCCCCGGTGGAGGCCGCGAACGGCGACCTGCTGGTGCTGTCGGCGGAGTACGACACGGCCACCACGCGGTTCAACATGGCCCTGGTGCGGATGGATGCCACGGGCAACATCCTCGCCGCCGATGCCTTCCCGGTGGACACCATCAGCTTCTTGCCGTGGCGATCCGCCCCGCTGAGCAACGGCATGATCGCGCACATCGCCACCGCCTGGAATTCGCAGGAAGTGGTGATCATGGTCTTCGACCCCGGAGGGCCGTACGCCTATCCGCGCATCCGCATACCGGTGAACTTCCCGACGCAGGGCAATTTGCCGGCGGGTTTCACGGGCGTGTTCGCCGGTCCGCAGGGAAGCTTCTTCACGTATCATGGGTCCTACCAACCGACGCTCATCCTCACCAAGTACAGCACCACCGGCGTGGCTTATTGGAGCAAGAGCTACGTGGTGGACGGCGGCAATTCCACCATCGGGATGGCGGGCACCCTGCTCGCCAATGGCAACGTGGCCTTGCTGGTGGAATCCCTGAGCTTGGGCCCGGACGGCGAGTACCTGCTGCTGCTCAACCCCTCGGGCGATGTGGTGAGCGCGCGGAAATTGTATGATGCCGACAATGCCTTCGACTGGAGAGGACATGTGGTGCCCATGCCGGACGGCAGCTTCGTGGTGCACCTGGCCCGCGTGGAGGTGGATCCAACCGAATCGGACATCGTGCTGCACATGGACGCTAATGCGAATGTCATCGCGCAATATGGGTTCGAGCCCGGCGTGTCCGTGCAGGATGTGATCGCGGTGGACAACGATCGCATCGCACTGGTGTGCCGCGATGCCGGCAGCCTCTCGCTGTCGGTGATGGATTTCAACGGCCCCTTGCCCACGTGCTGGCAGTACGATAGCGTGAGCGTGAGCACCGTCGTCGCGACGGCAAGCACCGTTACGGTCACTTCGTCGAGCTATACCTCGGCCCCGCTTCCAGCAAGTTTCGCCAACGTACCCGCCACGGTACCGCGCACGCCCATGTGCAGTTCCCTTGCCGTTGGCACACCGCAAGCGGTGGCGACACTAGAGCTGTTCCCCTCGCCTACCGCTGACGGGCGCATCACCGTGCAGGCCCCCGGACTTTCACCGGGCTGCCGCTACGAAGTGATCGATGCCCGAGGTGTGCGCTGCGCGGAAGGACGGCTGCCGGTGGATGCCACGCTGGATCTTGTCCACTTGGCACGCGGCACCTATATGCTGCGGCTGCTCCTGCAGGATGGCGTGTGCACAGCGCGGTTCGTGCGATGAGCTTGCCCGGCCGCCTTTCACTGTCGCAAGTCTGCTATCCTTGATGAGGCAAAGCCATGAACCCATGAGCGCGATCTCCGCTCTTGAACCGCAGAACCCTTGAACCACCTGGACATCGACATGGCCCGGATCTCCATTGCCGAAGGCGGCTTGGTGGAGGTATGGATACGCCCGGATGTGCGCATCGATGTCCGGGGCCTGCTCGAGTCGATGCAGGCGCGGCGCACGCTGGTCGGCGATGGAAAGGGTGCCATCATTTTCCTGGCCACGGGTGATCTCGATTGGGAACCGGCCGCACTGCAGACCGATTTTTTCGGGCAGGACAAGGAGAACATCACCGCGCTGGCCGTTGCGGTGGACAGCAAGGTGCTGACGTTGGTGGCCAACATGTACTTCGGTCTTTTCCCAGCGCGCTTCCCGACAAAGGTCTTCAACTCGGAGGCCGAGGCGCGGACGTGGTTGGCGGGGCTTTGAGCTCAGGCCACAGGCTGCAGGCCACAGGCTGCAGGCCTCAGGCCACAGGCTTCAGGCCTCAGGCCACAGGCTTCAGGCTTTGAGGTGCTTGGCGGCGCAGCGTGCTGCGCTCATGGCTTATCTGGCGATCACCATTCTTTGTGTCCGCGTGCCTGCATCGGTGCTGATCCGCACGAAGTAGAGGCCATTGGGCAAAGCGCCGGCGCTGTAGCTGCCACGTTGGAAGTTGGCCAGCACGGAACCGCATGCGTTGATCAGCTCCACCGATCGCACGGCGGGATCCTGCACATTGAGGATCCAGCCATTGGAAGCATCGGGCAGTTGCACGCCGTTGGAAGCAACAGGTACTTCTGCGAGACCTGTCGCGCCGGGCTGCACCGTGCACGTTGCCGGCACGTTCGTGCTGAGCCCCTCGGGACAGAGCATCAGGTTGCTGAGCCAGAGCGCACTGAACGTACAGGGGTGCACCTGCCCGGCCGTGGTGGGTGTGCCGATGGCCCATAAGCCGAGTTCGATGATCCCGCTGCTGCTGGGGAAGTAGGAGGAATTGGGCGCTCCGTTCACCAGGTCCACGGTGTCGCCCACATTGATCGGTGTGAGCGCCAGGGGTGAGATGACGTTGGTCCCGGGCGGCGCAACACTGGTGACGATCCCGCGGTAGGACACTCCCGACACGGTTGGTGCCGAGAAGATGATGTTCTGGTCGGGGCCGGGATAGCAGCCCCCACCGAACAGGGTGATCTGGCCCCATTGGAATGCGACAGGCACACCCACGGTCCAATTGGTCTGGGCGGTGGTGTGAAGTGCAAGCGCGCAGCACAGGAAAGGAGCTAGTGATCGCATCGTTGGTTGGTGTTGGGCGTTGAAGATAATTGCGGGGTGTGAGCTGCGGGGTCTCGAGCTTCGAGCCTCAAGCTGCTAGCAACCGCAGAAATGGTTTGCGGATACTTATCCTTACGGAACCGATCCAGAACGCGAACCCCGATGAAGAACAGCGTATTCCTGATGCTCTGTTGCGCCCTGCTGCAAGCCACCCCTGTCAGGAGCCAAAGCATGGAAGAGCTGCTTCCGAAGATCGCTGCGGAGAAGAATGACAGCGCCCGGTTCTACATAGGCTTCAGCGGGCTCACCATCTCCGAGACCAACCCGGTGCTGGACATGCACAATGCCGATGTTCTCCTGGTGCATGGTCAGTTGCGGAAGGACAAGGTGAGCCAAGTGCTCGGGCTCGCCTGTCTGGGTTACGACTACAGGGCCTTCGGCAATACAGCGAAGAGCCTGGAGTACGACCTGAAGGCCATGGCGGTGGCCGAAGCGAGCAAGGATCCGCGACTGCTCGCCATCGCGAACCTGGGGCTTTCCACGAACTACCTGGACCTGAAAGAATATCCGAAAGCCATCGCGTACGGCCAAGAGGGCCTGGCGAACGCATCGAAGGTGGAGGTAAGCCTCTTCACCATCATTATCAACCTCACACTCGGCGAGATCTACATGGCCAATGACCAGCTGGACTCCGCACTCGTGCATACGCAGAAGGCCTACGAGCTGAGCATGAGCAGCGGTATCAAAGACTACCTGGGTGGCATATATGGTCAGATGGGCGGCATACAGGCCAAACTGAACAACCCCACCCTGGCGCTGAGCTATCTGCGGCTGGCGGTGGAGGAAGGCCACCGGATCAACTCGCCCAAATACATCAACATCCCCTACACGGCCCTGGCCGAGTTCCATGCCAGCGCAGGGCAGGCCGACTCGGCCGTGCTCTATTGCAAGAAGGCGATAGATGCCGTGCAGACCACGCCGTTCGCAACGATGGTGATGCGGCCTGCGCAGTTGCTCACGGACCTCTACCGCAAGACCGACGTGGACAGCGCCTTCAAGTATTCCGAGATGTACAAGACGGCGAACGACAGCCTGTACAACTTCAAGGCGATCCAACAGACCCAACTGATGACCTTCGAGGAGGACGCGCGTCAGCAGGAACTGCTTGTGGTGCAAGCGCAGGAAGAAGAGGAACGCGGGCAGAACATCCAGTACGCGTTGATCGCCCTGAGCATCGTTGTCTTCATCATCCTCTTCCTGGTCCTGAGCCGGAGTGTGATCGCCAACGCGAGAGTGATCTCGTTCCTGAGCGTGGTGGCGCTGCTGATCGTCTTCGAGTTCCTGAACCTGTTGTTGCATCCGCTGATCGGGAGCTTCACGCATCATTCACCGGTGTTCATGCTCGTGGCCATGGTGTGTATTGCGGCATTGCTGGTGCCGCTGCACCACCGGTTGGAGAAATGGGCGGGCAAGCGGCTGGTGGAGAAGAACAACGAGATCCGGCTGGCCAAGGCGAAGAAGACGGTAGAGAAGTTGGAGGTGCGGTCGGTGTCAACGGGAAGCTGATCTGGACGCAGGCCCGCGACGCGAGTTCTACTTTGCAACGATGAAGTGCGTCCCAGGGCTGCCGTCGGCCTTACTGCTTATTGTAGCATGCAACGGCCCCGTACCGAAGGACCGCGGCGCTACGCCCACGCCCGCACAACCGGACAGCGCAACGCTTGCAGAGCGGCTTACGAAGGCACCCGAAGAAACCGAACAGATCAGCCAGTACATCCGCAGGATCTTCCAGGACCGCGACGGCAATTTGTGGTTCGGCACAACCAGCGACGGCGTGGCACGGTACGATGGACGCTCGCTCCGCTACTTCACACCAGCGGACGGGTTCAGCAGCAATTGGGTCGGCGGCATTGCGCAAGCCGCGAGCGGCGACCTCTGGTTCGCCACGGGGGGCGGCGTAACGCGCTACGATCCTTCGGCGGAGCTCAGGACGGGTGCAACAACGTTCACCAACTACACAACGAAGGATGGCCTGGCGCATGACCAGGTGTATTGCCTCTTGCTGGACAAGTCCGGCGGCTTTTGGTTCGGCACGGAAGAAGGTGTATCGCGCTTCGATCCTTCGAGTCCGCTCAGGACAGGTTCCGGGACATTCACCGCCTTCCCCATCCCACCTGCGGACTTCAGCCACCATCCCAACTACCAATACCCGAAGCAGATCAATTGCATCGTCCAGGACAAGTCAGGCAACATCTGGTTCGCCACCAATGGCGCCGGGGTGTACAAGTACGAGGGGTCGACGCTGACCAACCTTTCGGAGAAGGATGGCCTGTGCAACAACTTCGTGCAGACCATCATTGAGGACCGCGACGGGAACCTGTGGTTCGGCTCACGCTATGGCGGGCTGTGCAAGTATGACGGGAAGATCTTCACACTATACGGCAGAAAGGATGGCGTGCTGAGCGACCAGATCTGGGTGCTTTACCAGGACAGCGCCGGGATCATTTGGATCGGGGCCAGCGCTTATGGCCTGTGCAGCTACGATGGCAAAACGTTCACATGCCACACGGATCGTGACGGTGCGGGCCTCAAGAATGTGCAGAGCATTCTGGAAGATGCCAACGGCCAGCTTTGGATCGGCACGTCCAGCGGTGTGCACCGTTATGAAGGCGGGAGGTTCGTCAATTGGACGAAGCGCGAGGCTGTGGGGGTTGAGCCTTAAGAACCGAGCTTCGGGCCACAGGCCACAGGCCTCAGACTTCGAGCCTGTTGGTGCGCGACCAGCATGCGTGGTTCCGACACGCCTTTTGTGGTGTGGACGGAAAGCGCATAGCTCCCGGCCGGAAGTGCAGTGGTATCAAACCTGCTCGTTGGTGAGCGATGTTGCCGTGATCAGCGAAAGGGAAAGGTTGGCTCGCATGGTGATGGCTCGCCCCGTTGACCACGCTGCGGGGTGAACGGTTGCCCGCCGTTCGGGCTTGCAGATGATCGAATGCGGAACGGTCCACCTGGCACGGGCAACGGCGGGAAGTGAAAACGAACGCGCAGGACCACCATGGCGGTGAGCCTGCGCGTTCAGAAGGGGAGATCCTCAGAACACCATCGGCTGGTTGCGGCGGCCCACCATCAGCTTGGGCGTGTGGTCCACCGCCACGCAGCCGCCATCCTTGTCGAAGGCGATGTTGCCGACAGGACCTGCGTAGGTGAAGCCGGCCATGAGACGCGTCAGTTCCAGGATGACCGCGAAACGAACGTGGCGGGTTTCTTCATCGAACGCCCCGGCGCGCGCGTTGTGGGTATCGACGACCACTTCCTTGGTGAGATGCCCGGGATGTTCGAAACGCATCACGGCCTCAGTACCGGCGGGAAGGGTGATATCGAAACGGCCGGTGGGTGTAAGCGGAACAAGTTGCACCTCGCCGTTCACTTCCAGTTCCACACTGGTCGCGTCGAAGCTGAGGTCTTCCACATGCACCCAGCCCGTGAGCAGCACGGCGTCCTCGCTCGGCGGCGTGTGCGGTATGCCGGCGGCTTTCACTGTGGAAGAACACACCAGAAGGACCGCCAAAGCAGCCATATGGAGATGAAGCTTGGAGGTTCCCATGATCCGGTTTTTTGCGCTGGTTACGCGACCGTTCCGGGGGATGTTCCGTGCGTGGAACACCCGATCCGACGAGCCATGAAGAACCGAGGACCGAAAGTCCCGCACGTTCGTTGAAGGCCGGAAAAAAGATGTGGTCTTAACGGCTGGTGCGGCCGCGCATCCAGCCCATACCGGCACGCTGGGATGCATCGTGTTTGTCATGGTGAGCCCGTCGAACCATGACTGGTCCAGCATAGTCGCGGTTCGACGGGCTCACGTGACAGCATTGAGGCTGTAACAAGAGTACCGCGCGATGACGAGGATCGATCTACTCCCCGCTGGCCTTCTTCAAGCCATCCTCGATCATGTTGTAGAACTGGTCCATCTTCGGAAGGATGACAATGCGTGTGCGTCGGTTGGTGCTACGGTTCTCGGGGGTGTCGTTGGCGACCAGCGGGACGAACTGCCCGCGCCCACCCGCCGTGACCCGTGCCGGCGCCACGCCCAGTTCCTCGGTGAGCACACGCGTAATGGAGGTAGCGCGCATCACGCTCAGGTCCCAATTATCCTTGATGCAATCCTTGCTGATGGGCACATCGTCCGTGTGTCCCTCCACCAACACTTCCATATCCGGCTTGGCGTTCACTACGGTGGCCACCTTGCCCAGCACTTCCTTGGCCCTTGGTGAGATCGTTGTGCTGCCGCTGGGGAAGAGCATCTTGTCGCTGAGCGAGATGAAGACCACGCTCTTCTCCACGTTCACCACCACATCGGTGTCGTTGAGGTTGCCGAGGGAACTCTTAAGGCTGATGACCAGCGCTAGCGTAACGGAGTCCTTCTTCGTAAGCGCATCCTGCATGGTGCGGATCTGCAGGTCCTTCTCCTTGATGCTCTCCAACGACTTCTCCAAATTGGCGGCTTCCTGCGTGCTCAGCGTGGCCATGTTGCCCACATTGTTGAGGAGGGCTTGGTTGGTAAGGCTCATCTCGCTCACCTGCGACCTGAGGTGATCAATGCTGGTCTGGAGGTTCGCCTTTTCATTGTTGCACTTGTCCAGTCCCTGGTTGCACTCTTGGAGTTTATCGTTCAGGGTGGCATTGGAAGCTTGGATCGCCATGTACTTCTTCTTTGATACACAAGAAGTCAGGGCAACAAGGAGGATCAGGGAGGAGAGTATGGTCCGGGTCATGGTGCAACGGTTAGGTGTCAAGGGGAACGAAGGTAGTCGCGTAGCGCGCGGCAGCCGAAACCGGACCGACCGGGGATCACGCCCAGTTGAAGAAGGGCAGCTTCCGCCTCTGGTTCACGTTCCAAAGACCGATCTGCAAACCCTTGAGATCCCCAGCCCGATTGTAGAGACCGATCTGCAGCCCGCGCATGCGCAGTGCACCGGTCTCCGCAGCGATCTGGACGCCGTGCATGTCAAAAGCCTGCGCGCCCATCACGCTCAACTGCAATCCGTTCATGCGGTAGGCCTGCGTCCAACCGGCCATTTGCACGCCGTTGTGGATCACCGCGCCATTGATCGCCCACGAAGCCGAGAGGCCGTTGGTGCGGTAGAAGAACGTTCCACCGCCACTGATGTTGATGCCGTTCAACGAACAGTCGCAGGCACTGCCCAACGGGGAAATGTTCAACCCATGGATGCGCTCCACGAGCTGGTGCATGGAGTCCGCAGCGAACGATGCCGAGTCGCGGGGTATCGGCAGGTAGGGCACCAGGAAGAGGAAGAGCCCGATACCGGGCACCTCCAAGCGCGCGCCGACCGTGGTGACGTTTCGCGCGATCTCATCGTAGCTGAGCGCTCCGACGTTCACACCATACGTGCGTGTATTGCTCTCGTGGAATGTCCAGATCGGCGCACGCACTTTCTGGTGTACCGCGGTCTGGCTGTAACCAACCTGTGCTGTAACCACAAGAGCAAGCGCGTAAGTGAACTTCATGGTGGGAAGGTATCCGATGGTCAATGCCGCCTTCCCTCGACCCGGGCGAACACGGTATCGTTCACTGCGCTGAGGCCATTGGACCAGAGGTATCGGAGCACCTCCTCGGGCAAAGGCGGTTTGCAGCGGAAGATGGTCACCTCCTCATGCCAGTATCGGCGCGACTTCCCAAAGCGGTGCAGCACGATCACGTACGGTGGCGCATTGGCGAAGGTGCCTTGGTCCAGATCGTAAGAGCCGCGGCCACGTACTTCCACACGTTGCACACCCAAGGGTTCCATACGGGCGCGTGTCGTGGCCTGCGCACTATCGCCAAGATCGAGGTTGAAAGGCGCTTCGAAGGCGATGGAATTCGCGAAGGCCAACAGTGCTTCCGGGTTCTTCAGCCGGTATTCGGTCCTGTACGTGATCTCGATGGGTTGCACCAGGTAGTAGCGATGGCAGCCGCTCGCGCCGACGAGCAGCAACAAGAGGGGGCAGACGCGGCGCATCACGACACAAAATAGCCGGCGGCCGCCAGCCAACACCGGGCCACTTCCTTCACAGGGCGTTGTTCGCCTTTCGCAGGCATGTTCCTTCGGGCGGGGATGCTGTCTCGCCTCTTTTGCTGGGACCCACCGCACATGGCCCTCAGCCGATTCTGGACCTGGATGCTCCTGCTCAGCATCGCCTACATCCTGGCGATGTTGCTCGCTGGGCAGCAGTATTCGTTGGGCGCCTTGGTCAACGGCAAGCAGGGCGAGCCGATGCTGGTGAACGAAACGGATACGAACGCCATCGCTGGTACGGCCTTGTTGTTCGAACTGCGCGGTTCCGGTGGCGAAGGCGTTGTGCATGGCGATACGCTTTACAGCTTGAGCAACACCGGCGTGGTGAAGACCAGTGTTGGCACTGTGCCTGCGGATGGATTGTTCCCGACCTGTCGCAACACGCTCACGGACCTGTGGTTGCCGTTGATCGGCTACCTCACCTTTTTCTGCGGCCTGCTGAACCTGCTGGTGGATTCGCGCGCCATGGAGAAACTCGCGCGCTTCCTCTCCCCCATCTTCCACCGGATCTTCCCCGAACTGCGCAAGGACCATCCGGCCTACGGCTTCATGACCTTGAATTTCGCGGCCAACTTCCTCGGATTGGACAGCGCAGCCACGCCCTTCGGCCTGAAGGCGATGGAGAGCATGCAGGAGGACAACCCGACGAAGGACCGCGCAACGAACAGCCAGATCATGTTCCTGTGCCTGCACGCTGCGGGCCTCACGCTGTTGCCCACGAGCATCATCGGTTACCGCGCGGCCATGGGCGCCATGAACCCGGCGGACATCATGATCCCATTGATCATCACCTCGTTCGTGGGCACGCTGGCCGCGCTCTTGTTCGTCTCGATCAAGCAACGCATCAATTTGTTCAACCTGCCCGTGATGGCGTTCGTTGTGGGCATCAGCGTCGTGATCGGTCTGCTCATGGCCTACATCACCAACCTGGTGGGCGTGCACAAATTCCACTTCACCGATAACCTGAGCAACGGCATGTTGCTGGTGATCATCGGCCTCATCGTGGGCTATGCGTTCCTGTTCGAACGCTATTTCACGCAGAAGAACACCAACATGTTCGACAGCTTCGTGCATGGGGCGAAGGATGGGTTCACCACGGGATTGCGCGTGCTGCCGTACATGATCGCCATGCTCGCGGCGCTGAGCATCTTCCGCAACAGTGGGCTTATGGGCATCGTCATGGACGGCATCTCATGGGCCATGGCGTTGGTGGGTGTGGACAAGCAAGTGATCGACGCGATCCCGGTGGCGCTGATGCGACCGTTCAGTGCGGGTGGTTCGCGCGGTTTCCTGTTGGATGCGATGAAGACCTACGGTCCTGACAGCCTCACGGGCCAACTCGTCTGCCTCTTCCAGGGTGCTGCGGAAACCACCTTCTATGTGGTGGCGCTGTACTTCGGAAGTGTGGGCGTGAAGGACAGCCGCTATGCGCTCGGTGTTATGCTGCTCGCGGACCTGGTCTGTGTGGTCACCGCGGTCGTGGTGTGCTCCGCCTATTTCTGACGTCCCCTTTTGCCGATCGCGACGCGTGCCTCACATTCGCGCGCCATTTCCGCCCCGCCAGGTCGGGATGCACAGCATGACCACCAATCCGAAGATCGCACGCAAACGCAGCAAGATCCACGGCGATGGCGTTGTCGCTATTGCCAACATCAAGAAAGGCGAAGAGATCGTGGACTACGAGGGCCGCTTGATCACGCACGACATCGCCGATGATATTTACGGCGGGGAGGATACCGGGCACACGTTCCTGTTCATCCTGAACGAGCATTGGGTGGTGGATGCCAATGTGAACGGCAACATCGCCAAGTGGATCAACACAAGCTGCGACCCGAACTGTGTTGCCGAGATCATCGACGATCCGGGCGGTAATCCGAGGAAGGACCGCGTGGTGATCGAGGCCTTACGGCCCATCGGGCCGGGTGAGGAACTGACGTACGATTACGATGTCTGCACCGAGGAACCGATCACAGCTGAGGAAAGAAAGAACTGGGCCTGCCATTGCGGTGCCGCCAATTGCCGTGGGGTCATGCTGAAGTACTTCCCCAAGAAACCTGCGCAACGAAAGCGGAAAGTCCGGAAGTGATCGGGTCGACGGGCCGCCGGTCAGCGCGAACGGACCACCAGTGCGTGGCACAGCCATTGCCATGTGTCCCTCTACATTCGCACCATGATGAAAAGGACCTTCCTGCTCCTCGCGTCCAGCCTGCTGCTCAACGTGACCACCAACGCCCAGGACGATACGCGCAGCCGCGCCATCGTGGACAAACTGGTCGGGAAGAGCAAGACCTGGACAAGCTTCGAAGCCGACTTCGCCACGCGCTTGCAGAGCACCAAGGACAAGTTGGACGTGAAGCAGGCCGGAACGATCCAGACGAAGGGGAAGAAGTTCAACCTGGTGCTGGCGGACAATACGATCATCAACGACGGCACCGCCTTGTACACCTACAACAAGGAGAACAACGAAGTGACCATCAGCGACCCGGCCGAGATGGACCAGGAACTGGACCCGAGCAAACTCTTCACGCTGTATGAAAAGGGCTTCAAGAGCCAGTTCGTTGAAGAAAAGGCCGACGCCACCGGCGCGATGATGCAGACCATCAAGCTCTTCCCGTTGGATGCCGCGAAGAAGCCCTACCACACCATCGTGCTCACCGTGGACAAGTCCAAGGAAGAAGCGCGCCAGGTGCAGATCCTGTACAAGGACGGCAACATCGTTACCTACTCGTTGAAACGCTTTGTAGCCAACCCGGCACTGGCCGATGCCCTCTTCGTGTTCGACAAGAGCAAGCACCCGGGGGTCGAGGTGAACGATATGCGCTGAACCATACGAACTGCTGAAGAAGGCGCTCCCATGGGCGCCTTTTTCATTCCCACCTTCGCCGTGTCATGGAACCGGAGAACGCTTTCGCCGCCAACCGCGCGCTTTGGGACGCGCGCGCCGAACTGCACTACACATCGGCCTTTTATGATGTGGACGGTTTCCTGAACGGCAAGAGCACGCTCAACAGCATGGAACTCGATCTGCTGGGCGATGTCAAGGGCTGCGACCTGTTGCATCTGCAATGCCACTTCGGGCAGGACACACTTTCATTGGCGCGCATGGGTGCCCGCGTTACCGGGCTGGACCTTAGCCCGGTGGCCCTTGCGAAGGCGCATGAACTGGCCGGGCGCTGCGGACTGAAAGCGGACTTCATCGAAAGCAACGTGATCCACTTCCGTGAAGAGCTGGCCGGCCGCTTCGACATTGTGTTCACGAGTTACGGGACCATCGGCTGGCTGCCCGATCTGGAGCCTTGGGCCGCGAACGTGGCGCGTTACCTCAAGCCGGGCGGGCGTTTCGTGATGGCCGAGTTCCATCCGGTTCTGTGGATGTTCGACAATGACTTCACGCGCGTGGCCTACTCCTACTTCAACCGCGAAGCGATCATTGAGAATGAGGTCGGTACCTACGCTGTGCGCAATGCACCGGTGCAACTTGCGTCTTACTCCTGGAACCATCCGACCGCTGACGTGCTCAACGCGTTGATCGGGAACGGCCTTCGCCTGGAGGCCTTCCGTGAGATCGACCGCTCACCATACGACTGTTTCCGGAACACGGTGCCCACAGGCGACGGCAACCATTTCATCAAGGGGATGGAAGGCAAGTTGCCCATGGTGTACGCGCTGCGCATGGGCAAGCCTTGAGTTCCATCTGCCTATTTTCACCGCACAACAACCAGACAATGCGCTACCTCTTCCTCGCTGCCTTTTTCTCCATGTCCACGTTACTGCACGCCCAAAAAGTGGATGTGGATGACGGCATCGTTACAGTGGACGGGACGCCGTACTGCAAGCTGGTGAAGAAGGACTGCAAGCTTGGCTTGTGCGACTTCTCGGTGCAGGGACCGGATGGAACGGAGGTCGCCTTCCTCAAGTGGCGGGAGTACAACGACAAGGACCGGCGCCAACAGAGCAACCCGAACGGGCGCATCCTCTTCTACGATTGGACCTTCCTGGGCACGGGCGCGAAATGCGAAACGGACCAGATCAGCCAGAAGAACGTGGCCAAGATCCTGGTGGACGGGCCGTTGTTCAAGGATGGCGCGTTGAGCGCCGATGGCGAAAAGAAGATCGTGCTGGTGAACGGCATGCGCCACAGCGAACGGATGAAAGTGCTCAACGCAACGATCATCATCATCCAGAACTGAGCGTTCACTTCCCGGTGAGGGCCACGTAGTCCTTGAGCACCCGGATCAGGAAATCCTGGGGCTTCTGGTCGGTGCGGACGTTCAGGATCAGCTGCACCTTCTCGGCGGCCTGCAGGATGATGTGCGAACGATTGTCGCCATGGTTGCGGTAAAGCACCTCCTTGATCAGTTGGGCCTGTGCATCGCTCAGCCGCACGGCTTCGGGATACAGCGGCACATGTGCCTGCTCGACTTCCACAAGCAACGTATCGTCCAGCGAAGTGCGTTTGCGCATGCTCACCACACAGGTGCCCGCCGCGAGATCCCCCAGCCGCTGACCCTTGCCGTTGATGAGGATCACCAGGGCACCGGGGAAGGTGAAGAAGAACCAATCGATGGGCCGCAGTACCTGCCGCATGATGTATTGACCGAGCGTTGCGCGCCCGCCATCGAGCCGTGCCACCTTGATCTTGCGCGCGCGCTTGCCGATGCTCTGGCCGTTCATGCTCACTTCGCTCACGATATCATACAGCAGCAGCACCACACTGAAGACGATCACCTGCACCCATTCCGGCAGGCGGAAGTCGAAGAACTGGTCCAGGAAGATCCACATCAGCATCCACGCGAACAGGATGAGCACATCGAACAACCACGCGAGGCCGCGATCGCCCAGGCTCGCTACTTCATAGTCCACGCCCACGTTCTGGGCGGTGTCGATGCGGATGGCGTCCATGATCCGATGTGGTGCCGAAGATGTGGGAAATGTGAGAGAGCACTGCTACCGGTCGTGCGAGGCACTTGCGGGGCCTGTGATCGGTATCGGCGGGCCACCGTGCTGTGGTGCAGAAGCGAACAATACATCGAGGAAGGCTTTCACCCGTGCCAACGGCTCGCGCATCCCAGCCCGATCACACACGCTGCCACCTACGGGATCCGCAGCGAAGGACTGGGTGTGAAGCCCGAGCGAGGATGCGATATACTGTGCTCGTGGCAAATGGAAACCCTGGCTGACGATGACGGCGCGATCCACCCCGAACACCCGCCTCGCGCGCCACATGCTGTCGTAGGTATCGAAACCGGCATGATCGAGGAAGATGTCCTCTTGGGGTACACCCAGTTCCACCAGCCGGTCCATCATGGTGTTCACCTCATCGTAGCCTTTTCGCCCATGATCGCCGGTGATGAGGAAGCGCTTTCCTTTTCCTGACCGGTAGATCTCCAGCCCACGCTGCAGCCGCTCTTCCACACAACCGCTCACGCCTTCACTGGTGACGAAACTGCCCAGAACGATGATCGTGAAGGCAGGCCGTAAGTCTTGCTGCTGAGCAACGATCCCGGCCTCCGACTTCCACAGCACCCACGCATTGATCGCCAATAAGGCTCCTATGATGAACGCGATAACGCCGAGGTGGAGACGCCAGTGACGCCTTGGGTCGAGAAGGCGCAGGAGGCGGAAGCCCATCTCTTTGCTGCGCACTACCTATCGATCGCCAGCTTGCCGCTCCAGTTGCTCGTGTCCAACCGCAGGTCGTACAGGCCGGGGGCCAAGCCGGCAACATCCACCATTGCAATGGCCGCACCGCGGGACAACAGCACCGATCGCACCTCACGTCCAGTGGCATCGTAGAGGCGCAACATTCCGCCATCGGTGTTCGGCAGGCGCACATGCACGAGATCGTTCGAGGGGTTCGGGAACAACGATGGTGCAGGCACTGTCGCTACTTCAGGTGTGGACAACCCAAGGGAGTCATACCAGAACCGCACGGTGGTCGGCTGGCCACCAACGGTGTTTACCTGCAGTACCGGAATGTCCATGCCCGCCGCCAACCACTTGTACTCGATCGTCTCCGGCTCCGGCAACGTGAAACCGAAACCGAGCTGGTCCACGAACACGCTATCGGTGCGGTTCAACACGCTCATCACACGTAGCACTTGGAAGGTATCCGTAGGTAGGTAGAGGGTGCCCCATCCATCTACAGTATTGTCACGCTGCTGCTCCTGCCTGAAGAACAATAGACCCGGCACCTCCACCTGCCAACTGCTGAAACTGCTGCTCGTACTGCCGAAATCCAGCGGGAGTTCGTACACGTGATCAACAGGTAACCGCTGGATACTGGCCGGCAGTCCATTGATGTTCGCACCGAAGCCGACATTATCGAAGCCGTCCGCATCACGTTTGAAATACTCGTAGACATCGGTGATCTGCAAGGCCTGGAAATCGAAATTCTGTCCCCGCACGGCGTAGTCGGCATCGTGCTCTGGGTACAAGAATGGATTGTTGAAGAAAAACTGGTACAGCAGTGGAGTGCTGCTTACGGCAACGGCCGTATCGGCTGTTTCGAGCTGTGGTGTCAGGGCGCTGAAGTCCCAGGCATGGCTCGGTCCTGTGTCGGTATCATCGAAGGTGGTAAGGACGCTGGTCCAGCGCACGCTCAGATCGCCAGCACTGGGCATGTCACTGTCGTCGATGGTGATCTGCGCCGACGCGCTGCCAAAAAAAGTGAAGCCGGTGGCGAGGAGGACGGACTGGATACCAGTCTTGTGGAACAAAGCGTTGAGGTGCGTCATGTGGGGTTGCGGTGCGCGAATGTCAGCCATTGGCAGCACACCGCGGCCTTTTGTTACGGCATAACCCTTGCCGGTCGCGCAACCCCACGCCGATACCTTTAGCCCCGATGATGCATCCGCGATCCATACTCCTTCTGCTCAGCCTCACCCTCTGCTGCAACATTGCCCTGGCACAACCCCACTACCGCCCGCTGATCCAGTTCAGCGGTGTAGTGGTCACCGGCGATAGCCTGGCGGCGGTGCCTTTCACCAACGTGCTGGTGAAGAACAGCTACCGGGGCACCATGAGCGACGTGTTCGGCTATTTCAGCTTCGTGGCGCAGGAAGGAGACACCATCCTGTTCAGCGCGGTGGGGTTCAAGCGCAGCCAGTTCGTGATGCCCGAAAGCTTGACCGAGAGCAAGTATTCCATCATCCACCAGATGGAAAGCGATACCGTGCTGTTGAAGGAATTCACGGTGTACCCCTGGCCCAGCCGCGATCAGTTCCGCGAAGCCTTCCTCGCGCTGGACCTCCCGGATGACGATTACCAGCACAGCCTGAAGAACCTGAGCCCGGCGGAAATGATGCAGCGCATGGAGAACCTTCCACCGGATGCCTACCAGAGCTTCAACTACGCGATGGAACAGGACAGGACACGGTTGTACAACAGCGGCGGCGTGCCCAGCATCAACCTCTTCAATCCCATCGCATGGGCGCAGTTCATCCAGGCTTGGAAGAATGGGGACTTCAAGAAGAAGAAGTGACAGCGTAGCCGTTCTATCTCCCTCGCTCCCGATCCTACCTTCATCCCCCGACAAAACACGCATAACATGAAGATCGGAGTGCTCGGAAGCGGCATGGTGGGTCAGGTGCTGGCCGCCGGCTTCCTGAAGAAAGGCAACGAGGTGATGGTGGGCACGCGCAACCCGGAGAAACTGGCGGGTTGGTTGGACAAGAACCCTGACGGAAAAGTGAGCGACCACAAGAACACTGCTGCGTTCGGGGATGTGGTGGTGTTGGCCACCAAGGGCTCAGCCGCCGAAATGGTGTTGCGCATGTGCGACAGCAAGGACCTGGAGGGAAAGACGGTGATCGACACCACCAACCCGATGGCCGACGCCCCGCCCGACAAGGGGGTGATCAAGTTCTTCACCACGCTGGACGAAAGCCTGATGGAGCGCCTACAGCGCATCAGCCCGAGCGCACACTTCGTGAAGGCCTTCAACAGCGTGGGCAATGCCTATATGGTGGACCCGCATTTTGCCGAGGGCCGACCCACCATGTTCATCTGCGGAAATGACGTAGGAGCGAAGACCGAGGTTACCAATATCCTCGACGACCTTGGCTGGGATGCTGAGGACATGGGCGGTGTGGAGGCCGCGCGGGCCATCGAACCGTTGTGCATCCTTTGGTGTCTGCCGGGCTTCACCCGCAACCAGTGGAGCCATGCCTTCAAGTTGCTGAAGAAGTAAGCGGATCGCTTGTTCCCGGTAGGCCCAACGCACAACCCCCGGTTGAAAAGGCCATGTTGTGTGAATAGCCGGAACGGCTTTCTTTGGGTGCATGAGTACCCCCCGCATCCTCGTCTACGGTCCAGACACGCAAGAGGTCGATATCGTTCTTGAAGAACTGCACACGCACGGCTTCATCGCCGTTGGGGTGAACGATGGTATTGACGTGCTGGACCAGCTGAACCGCACTTCCTGGGACCTGCTGGTCATAGAAGGTGAAGTGGATGAAATGCCACGCACCATCCTCAAACACCATCTTCAGCGAAGCCGAGTAAAGGTGGTGGAGCACCACCGAGGCTCCTATGATCTGCTGGCCCATATCGGCCACACGATCAACGGCTGAACATTCCGGAACAGCCTTGCACAAGGCATTCATGATCGCATAATTCGCGCTGGGGAGCGCCGTTACATTAGCGCCCCATGAATTTCAGGCACTGGTCCCTTGCGCTGCTGCAAGCCGCGTCCATAGCGGTTTTGGCGCAAGGCGAAGCGGTGGTTTCGGGTACCGTGCGCACCCCGGACGACCTGACGGCGCCCTTCGTGAACGTATCCCTGGTAGGAGGTACGCTCCAACAGGTCACCAACGATGCGGGCAAATACCGGATCACCGTGCCCTCGGGCACAGTGGCGCTGAAGTTCAGCCAGGCAACGGTGGATACGGTGATCACACTGACCCTGTCGCCGAACGAGCAACGCACCCTGAACGTGACCCTGGGGGGAAAGACGCTCAACCCCTTCATCCGGAAAGGCGGCGACCGCGGTGGTGGTATCGAACGCATCGACCCGCGGACGGTGGTGTTCAATCCGAGCATCACCGGTGGCATCGAGAGCATGCTGGGCAGCATGGGCGCGGTAACCCGAAATGAGTTGAGCAGCGGATACAGTGTGCGCGGCGGCAACTACGACGAGAACCTGGTGTATGTGAACGATGTGGAGGTGATGCGGCCTTTCCTTGTGCGCGCTGGACAGCAGGAGGGGCTCTCCTTCCCCAACCCGGACATGATCGAGCGGATCCAGTTCAGCGCCGGTGGTTTCGATGCGCGGTACGGG
>JBATMK010000145.1:0-4262 GCA_049289815.1 Flavobacteriales bacterium | reverse complement strand
GGCGTGTGGATCTTTACGCATTGCCCGCTGCCACCGGTCATCTGGCGCAGTTCGAGTTCCAATTGCAAACGCAGGGCGGCCAGAACTTTTATCTCGACGATGTCCGCGTCTTCGCCGGAAGCCGGTTGAACCTGCGGGTGCTGCTGGAGGGACCGTACGATCCGCAAATCCAGCTCATGCGCGACGATCTACGCGTCGCTGGCCTGGTGCCGCTCGCGGAGCCGTTCACCGGCATGGGGTATTTCTTCAAGGGCGAAGGAGGTGGCGAGACGATCAATGCATCGGTGCTTCAGGTCACCGGCAACAATGCCATCGTGGACTGGTTGCTCGTTGAAGTGCGCGATCCTGTTACCCCGACCCAGATCCTGACCGCGCGCGCAGCGCTGCTGCAACGCGATGGTGATGTCGTTGATCTCGATGGGATCTCGCTGCTGCGTGTCGGTGTTGCGTCCGGTAGCTATCACATCGCCCTGCGCCACCGGAACCACCTTGGGGTGATGACGGCCAACCCGATCGCCGTTTCAACAGGCATGGCCCAGGTCGACTTCAGTTCCTCGGGCACGCTCACCTATGGGACCGATGCGCGCAAAGCTTCCGCGGGCAAGCAGTTGCTCTGGATGGGCGATGTGGTTTGGGACCATAGCCTCAAGTACATCGGCGCGAACAACGACCGCGATCCGATCCTCGTGCGCATCGGCGGTGTGTTGCCCACGGCAACTGTGCTCGGTTACTACAACGAGGACGCCACGTTGGATGGTGTGGTCAAGTACGTAGGTGGTGCCAATGACCGCGATCCCATCCTGGTGAACATCGGGGGCACACTACCAACGGCTACGCGGATCGAACAGTTGCCCTGACCATCGCGGCCCCCCTCTCCATCGGAGAGGGGCTGGGGGTGAAGCCACACTACCGTTTTTTCCTACGACCCAGCATCACGGCTAGGAAGAGCACGAGCGGCGAGCACAACGCCGCGATCAGCTTCAACTTTCCAGGAAGGAGCACGAAGCCTGCTACCCCCGACACGACGGCCAATATGAAGAGCAAGGCTTTGTGGATGTTGCTCCGCTTGTGGTAATCAAGGAAGATCAAGAGGAGGGATCCCATGGAGATCAACCACAGTGGTGCGGAAAAGATGAATGCGCCGATGGCCGGCCCCGTTTCGTTCATGGCTCGCTGTACTGTCGAAGTATCCCGCCGTCCAGGACCGTCCACGTCGCGGCGGGCAAGCCGCACTCCTTCAGCGTGCTGTTCGTCCACGTGTTGCAGGTGAAGAACAGTCCATAGCTCCCGGTGCCTTCGTAGAATGAATCGGTTGCACCGTAGTACCTGTTCGCGATCCAGATGGGTTTACCGTCAGGGTCCAAGGTGAAACCCTCCTCGATCCCGGAAACGAGACCTTGCAACGTGGCATCATCCACGCGCACCGCTTTGCAATCGGCACCCACGGTTGGTGCGTTGCAGAACGTGACGTGCATGGCTGAACCGCTCAGGCCGAAAGCCGCTTTGAACGCGGTGCTCGCTTTCAGGTCGGCCCATTCCTTCGTTTCCAGGTAGAATCCTTTGTCGCCCCAACCGAAGGCAACGTGCGTTGCGCTGCTATCCCGGGACTCCGTATTACTGAACGGGAGCGATGTTGTCCAATCCTTTGCGGTGCTGCGCAGCGGGAGCACTACATCCGTGTGCACGCCGTTGCTGTGCAGGTAGATCAACTGACCTCCATCAGGCTGGACGAACCCACTGTTCGCCGGGATCATCGGTAGCAGCCACGCCGCGAGCGCATACCCCGTAATGAAGACCAGTAGTGCCAGAAGCAACCGGCTAAGGAGGCGCAGGACAAGTCGCAGGATCCCCATGAGCCCAGCGTTCACTACAACAGCACCTTCTTCTTCCAGTGCAGGATGAGGAAGATCCCCACGAGCATGCCACCCAAATGCGCAAAGTGCGCCACGCCGTCGGCCGGGCCTGCCACGCCTTGCCATAGCTCAAGAGCTCCATAGAGTATCACCAAGTACTTGGCAGGCAAGGGCAGGAAGAACCCCATGAACACGATCTCGTTGGGGAACATCATTCCGAAAGCCAGCAGGATACCGAAGATGGCGCCGCTGGCGCCGAGCATGGTGCTCTCATAAACCCAGAACAACTGCTGTGCGGCTTCAGCGCTAGCATCATCCGTGGCTGCTTCAGCCAATTCCGTTTCGGCTTGGGTGATATCCTCATGTGCGACCCGGTTGGCGTCCAGCACATCATCCACTACTACGCCGTACCGCGCCGCCGTTTCTTCCGCAGCATGCACCGACCGCCACTCAACGGCCAGGTGCATGGCAGCGGCACCCAGGCCGCAAACGATGTAATAAACCAGGAACCGTTTCCCCTTCCACAGGAACTCCAGCGAGCTGCCGAACATGAACAGGCCGAACATGTTGCTGAGCAGGTGGCCGATGTTGGCGTGCATGAACATGTGCGTCACCAATTGCCAAGGACGGAAATGCGGGCTGGTGAACCAATGCAGGCTGAACAAGTGGTCCATCTTGTTGATCCCCAGGTCATCCTTGCCGATCGTCATCTTGGCCAGGAAGAAAAGGCCATTGATGATGAGCAGGTTCTTCACCACCGGCGGCACGCCGAGCTGGAAGGGCGATCCATACGCTCGCATCATCGTTCGAACCGTTCGTTGAGTTCATCCAGGCCGAAGGGCACGATCACCGGCTTGCCGCTCGGTGTGCGGTAGGGCTGTTCGCACGCAAAGAGACGGTCCATGAGATCGTGCATCTCGGCGCTGCCAAGGACCTTCACGCTGCGTTGCGCGACGCCCTGTGCCATACTGCGGGCCAGTGCGTGGTGGCGTTCGTTGCGCAGCGTGCCGCGTTCGTGCTTCACTTGTTCCAGCAAGGTTTCCAGCAGCGCGGCCGGATCCTCGTCCGCCGCTTCCGCAGGCATGCCGTTCACCGCGAAGGTGCTGCCGCTCATGGGTTCGAGATCGAAGCCCAAGGCGCGCAGGTCAGGGAGCAGGTCGCGCACCAGCACGTTGTCCGATGCCGAAAGTTCGATGGTGCCGGGGAACAATTGCTGCTGGCTCAGCCCAAGTCCGTTCTCCAAGGAACGCATGGCGCGTTCGTACACGATGCGTTCGTGGGCGCGCTGTTGATCCACCAGCACGAAACCGCTGCGCGTTTGTGATAGGATGTACTTGCCGTGCAGCTGGAACACCGGTCGTTCCTCCGTGGGAATATCGTCAAGGGCGCTTGTCGCGGATCGGGTGACGATGTGAGTTGTCGGTTGTTGGTTGTCCGTCGCGGGTTGTGAGCGGACACTCCGCGGATCTGTCATCCTGAGGAGGCCCTGCGACGAAGGATCTCTCTTCATCCGGGCCACTGAGCGTTCCTGTTCATCCACACTGCTCGACAGGTCGAACAGTTGCTGCCAGCCTTCAACCCGCGTGTGCCGGCCGAGATCCTGGGGGTTCCAGGCGGCCGATGGCCGTGTGATCGTAGTACGACTGGTGTTGGCCATGATGTCGATGGCCGGTTCGGTCTCGAAATCCAACGATGGGCCCATGTTGCTCTTTCCCAATCCACGGCGCACAGCGGCGTTCACGATGGCGTACACCGTTCGGTCGTCGCGGAACTTGATCTCGGTCTTGGTGGGGTGGATGTTGATGTCGATGTGGGCGGGATCCAGTTCCAGGAACAACCAGGTGCTGGGGTGGTGGTCCTTCGGCAACAGCGCATCGTACGCGATGCGCACCGCATGATCCAGGTAATTGCTGCGGATGAACCGGCGGTTGACGAAGAAGAACTGCTCGCCGCGCGTGCGCTTGGCATGCTCCGGTTTTCCGGTGAAGCCCATCACGCTCACGAAGTCGGTGCTTTCCTCCACGGGAACCAAGCGCTCATCGTACTTCCGCCCGAACAAGTGTGCGATGCGTTGGCGCAGACCGGCGTTCGTGATACCATCGGCATCATAGGCGGGCAGTTGATGCACTTCCTGGTCGTTGTGCACGAACGCGAAGGACAGGTCGGGGTGGGCGAGGGCCACGCGCTGGAATTCGTCCACGATATGCTTCAGTTCCACCGCATCGCTCTTCAGGAACTGCCGTCGCGCCGGCACATTGAAGAACAAGCTGCGCACGCTGATGGTGGTACCCACGGGACCTGTGATCGGTTCCTGTGTCTTGATGCGGCTTCCCTCAATGAGGATCCGTGTGCCGAGCTCGTCGTCCGCCCGCCGCGTCTTCAGTTCAACCTGTGCGATCGCCGCGATGC
>JBATMK010000144.1:0-4798 GCA_049289815.1 Flavobacteriales bacterium | reverse complement strand
CGGCGCCGAGGAGCTGAGGCCAGCCCGGAAAGAGCGCGGTGAAGAAGACGTGGAGCGCCTCGCCGCCGATCCAGGCCTGGATGCCGAACCAGCCGCAGGCCACGATCGCGCGCAACATCGCGGGGATGTTCGCGCCCCGCGTGCCGAAACTCGCGCGCGCCAGCACCGGGAAGGGGATCCCATACTTCGCACCGGCGTGACCGTTCAGGATCATGGGCACCAGGACGATGGCGTTGCCGAGGAAGACCGTGAGGATGGCCTGCCACCAATTCATGCCGCCCTCGATCAATGAGCTGGCCAGCATGTACGTGGGGATGCACAGGCTCATGCTGATCCACAGCGCGGCGTAGTTCCACGTGCCCCAGGTGCGCTTGCTCGCGGGAACGGGCGCGAGGTCTTCGCTGTAGAGAGGATCGGAAACGAAAGGGCCTGGTGACCGTGGTTCGTCCATGGATGGGGATCTCGAACAGCAATGTAGGCGCTGCCGCGTGCCCGCCCGGCTTGGGCAGGGTCCTGTTCAATTGGCCACCATGGGAGCGGGCACTATCCCCCTGGGCCTTGCGTACACCACATCGTTGCGGAGATCGATGATCACGTTGAACTGTTTCAGGAAACCATTGCCCAGCACGCTGGCTTCGAACCGTGCCGATGGGTCCATAACACTTCCGCGAACATGCGAGGAACGGATCTTCCCGATCCGTACCGCCTGCACTTCGATGGTCACGTTCCTGATCGTGTTGCCGAAGGAATCCTTCAGTTCCTCTACGCTGGCGGTGTCCAACTTGCCATACAGGTCATAGCGCTCCATGAAGCCTGTACCGAGAATGAACTGGCCGCTGTAGCCGGTATGGAACATGAAGCGCTCGGGATACACGCGGTCCGCCATCGTAACAGCGCCTTCCACGAAGAAGCTGCCGTCGATGTATTCGATGGGCCACTTCACGTAGCCCTTCATTCCGCTCGGCGTTCGGTTGTGTACGACCATCACGTTGCGGTCGTGGTTCAACTCCACCACCTGATCTGCGAAGAGGTCGTAGCCGAACTTACCGTCGCTGCCTTGGCCACTCAACTCATCGATCGAGATCTCCAAACCATCCCAGTGTTGGTTTCCGATACCGATCGCATTCTCCCGACTGAAGCCTTCTTCTGCACTACCGCCCCAAGCCCGCGACACAATGGTGCCATCAATGTGTACGGACTTCGCTCCATCCAGTGAACCCCTGATCACGCTAACACCGCGATAAGCGCTGTGGAACATCATGAGCAAGGTGTCTGTGCTGTTGAGTACGGTTGGAACGAGCACGTTGTTCTGCGCGGATAGTGTGAAGGGGATGGTGTCCGATCGCCAGGGTTCCTTGACTTGTCCGCCCGGATCCATGATCGCGCTCCTCATTCGGGTGAAACAACTATCCGTGTCGTTGAGGAGGATGACGAAGTCGTGCGCCTGGCCGGGCTTCAACACGAACGAGATCGAATCGAGGTCTGTGATGAAGCTCACACGTTTCGTGCGCCGTGTGCGGTTCGCCTCGTACACATCGGGCCTCGCGCTCGGCGTCAAGGTCCAATAGTCCTTGCGTAGCTGATCGCCATCCCGGATGGTGACAGAGGTCGAAGTGGCATGGATCACGGGCAACCTCTGTTGCGCCACCATGCCTTGTCCAACGCTACATCCTAGAAGCAACAGGAGGAGCCGGACCTTCATTCGAACAAGCTAAGTGCGGTCGATCACACACACGCCTCATCCGCAATGCTCACCGCCTTGCTGATGATCTCCATCCCCTCATCCACTCCCGCCTTGTCGATGCACAGCGGCGGCGCCACGAAGATCCAGTTCCAGCGCACGAAGGTGAACATGCCCAGCTCGTTGATCTTGGCGGCCACCTTGTTCATCACGGCCATCTCTTCGGGCTTCGCGTTCCACGGCGCCATCGGCTCCTTGGTCTCGCGGTTCTTCACCAGTTCGATGCAACCCAGCAGGCCGGTGTTGCGGAAGTCGCCGATGCTCGGATGCTTCTGCGCGAGCTTGGCCACGCTCTCATCCACGTACTTGCCCATGGCGGCGGCATTGGCCACGAGGTCCTCTTCCTTGTAGATGTCGATGACGGCGATGGCGGCGGCGCAGGCCACGGCGTGCGCGCTGTACGTGAGGCCTATCGGCAGAGGCTTATCGTCGAAGTGCTTGATGATCTCCTCGCGCACGATGAGGCCGCCGAGCGGGATGTAGCCGCTGGTGATTCCCTTCGCCATGCACAGGATGTCCGGTACCACACCGTGGTGATCGATACCGAACCATTTGCCGGTGCGCCCGAAGCCGCTCATCACCTCATCGCAGATGGTGAGGATGCCATAGCGGTCCGCGATGGCCTTCACGCCCTTCCAATAGCCCGGCGGATACTTGATGCATCCGCTGCTGCCGCTCTCCCCTTCCAGCATGATCGCCGCGATGTACTGCGGGCCTTCGTACTTCAGGACGCGCTGTAAGTGGGACAGCGCATTCTCCGTGCATTCCTCCGGCGTGGCGCTGTTCCACGGACAGCGGTAGAAGTACGGGTTCTCCACGTGGATGATGTTCGGCACACCCTGGCTGTCGTGCGGCAAGCCACGCGGATCGCCACCGGCACTGAGCGCACCATAAGTCGCGCCGTGATAACTCTGGTACAGCGTGATGATCTTGTGGCGACCGGTGTACAGGCGCGCGAGCTTCATCGCGTGCTCCACCGCCTCGGTGCCACCGTTGGTGAAGAAGGTGCGGTTGAGCGAACCCGGCGTGATCTCCGCAAGCGTCTTACCCAGTTTGCCGCGCGCCTCGGTGATCATGCCTGGATGCACGTAGCTCACCTCGGCCATCTGCTTTGCCACCGCCTCCGCGACTTTCGGATGCCCGTGCCCGATGTTCACGTTCATCAGCTGCGAACTGAAATCGATATAGCGCTTGCCGCTGCGCTCGTAGAGGTAGATATCCTTGGCGCGCTCGATGTTCAGCGGGTTCAAGCCGCTCTGCTTGCTCCAGCTGAAGATGGTGTGCTCGAGGTTGTCCTTGAGGATCTCGGCGGGGTTGGTCTTGGTCAGTGTGCTCACGGGGCGGTTCGTTGAAGTCCCAAAGTAACGGTGTGTGGTTCTTTGGGCGTGCCGGCGCCCAAATGCAGCGCCGTCGGGCTATCCGCAGTAGTCCTCGCTGCGCTGCGGGCTACTTGCTCCTATCCCTCACGCGAATCACCGAACCAAGGTGATGGTTTGGTGTACAACGGCAGCATCAGAACACGAACTCGTCGGACTCACGATGATAAAATAGGTGCCTTCGGGGCATTCATTTCCGGAATCATCCTTCCCGTTCCAACCCCGGTCCTTGAACTCCCCCAGTAGCCGACCCCAGCGGTCATAGACCTGAAGACTCCATAGCACGGTCGGTCCAGAGTTCCATGGAATAAAAAGGTCATTGACACCATCCCCGTTCGGACTGAAAACGTTCGGCATCGAATAGGTGTTCGCAGGAAGGACGACTTCTGGCAGTTCAACACATGATGCAGCACCCCAAGAGACTCCGGACATCGCAACCGTGCAGATCGGATCCACAGCGGCTGTTTCCGCAGATACTCCAAGCACATTGGGACCGACACATGTGACCAACTGTGGCCTTGGGCCGCAATCACCTTCTGTAATGATCGTATTTGCTCCCAGCCAGCCACCACCCCAACTACCCTCAAGATTGCCGACATGAACCACGCTCGTGACCTCGGTGAGGTTCGCATTGACTGAGAGCTTCACCAAGTCTGGCACAAAGGTCGTCATGTAGAGATCGCCATCGTACCAAGTGAGATCGCCAGACGAACCAACAGCGATGGAATCTATCTGCCAGGCATATCCGTCACTCGTTCGAATGCCCCAAAGCCAGCCGTAGTAGTCTCCAATCAGGGTGTCATTGTTCCAAGCGACCAACGAATTGGTTGACAAACCTGTCATCGTGCCGACAAACGTCAACGATGCGTCCGACGTATCGATTTCGTAAAGAGAATTACCATACACACCCCAAAGCCTCCCGTTTGGCGTCAGCGCTATATCCTGAAGCGGAGTGCTAGTAGTTCCGATCAGAGTGTGCTGACATGTGGTAGCACTCAACTTGATCAGTTCCGCCGTAGATGTGTTTATGAATAATTCGTCCTGCGCTTCTGTCACCCCCGCCAGAAAGCAAGAGACGAGAGCAAGAACGATCTTGGACATCCAACCTGAGCGGTTGCCTCACGACATCCAATTCGTCTTCCCCTCCGGGTTCCACTTCGTCGTCGTCTTCTTCAACTGCGTCCAGAATTCGATGCTGCTCTTCCCGGTGATATCGCAGGTCCCGAACTTGCTATCGTTCCAGCCGCCGAAGCTGAAGGGCTCGCGGGGCACGGGCACGCCGATGTTCACGCCGATCATGCCGGCACTGGCGCGTTCCATGACCTGTCTCGCCAGGCCACCGCTTTGTGTGAAGACGGCGGCCGCGTTGCCGTAGGGGTTGGCGTTCTCGATCGCGATTGCCGCGTCCAGGTCCTTCGCACGGATGATGCTGATCACCGGACCGAAAACCTCTTCCTGCGAAATGCGCATGTCGGAGGTCACATGATCGATGATCGTTGGGCCGAGGTAGTAGCCATTCTTGGCACCGCCCTCAACAGTTGGGTTGCGTCCATCCAGCAGCACTTTCGCTCCGGCCTTCTCCGCTTCCGAGATGAAACCCAGGATGCGCTCGTACGATGCCTTGCTGATCACCGGACCGAGGTTCTTGCCGGGGATGAGCTTCTTCGCCTCGATGATCATC
>JBATMK010000143.1:0-17521 GCA_049289815.1 Flavobacteriales bacterium | reverse complement strand
CATTTGTCCCGTCAAACACAGCATCATGAACACCGCAACAGCAACAGTAGAGAGCACGAGCACCAACAGCCTCACGAAATGGACCATCGATCCCGCGCACAGCGAGATCCAGTTCAAGGTGAAGCACCTGATGATCACCACCGTCACCGGTAGCTTCCAGAAGTTCGAAGCCGACATCACCGCGCCGGGCGATGACCTGAGCAAGGCACGTGTGACCTTCCGCGCCGAAGCCGCGAGCATCACCACAGGCAGCGAGCAACGCGATGGCCACTTGAAGAGCGGCGACTTTTTCGACATCGCCAAGCATCCGCAGATCATCTTCACCAGCACCAAGGCCGAGAACGTGGACAGCGATGGGAGTTGGACGTTGCACGGCGACCTCTCCATCAACGGCATCGTGAAGCCGATCAAGTTGGATGTGGAGTTCGGCGGTGTGATGAAGGATCCCTGGGGCAACACGAAAGCAGGCATCAGCATCCACGGCAAGTTGGACCGCAAGCAGTGGGGCCTCGTGTGGAACGCCGCGCTGGAAGCAGGTGGCGCGCTGTTGAGCGACGAAGTACGCATCGCCTGCGAAGTGCAGTTGGTGCAGCAAGGGGCGGCATAGCATCCGGATCACAAGAGCATGGGGCAGCGGGATCGCATTGCGATCTTCGCTGCCCCATGCGCATTGTCGACTACACACCGCACTACCAAGCGGACTTCAAGCGGCTCAACATCGCCTGGATCGCCAAGAGCTTCGAGGTGGAGGATGTGGACCTTGAAGTGCTCGATCGTCCTGAAGAGAACATCCTTGCACCGGGTGGGCAGATCCTGTTGGCGTTGTTGGGAGAGGAGGTTGCAGGAACGTGCGCGCTGCTGCACGCCGCACCAGGTGTTTATCAGCTGGTGAAAATGGCCGTGGACGAACGCTTCCGTGGCTTGGGCATCGGACGAGCACTCGGTGCAGCAACCATTGAACGCGCGCGTGAACTGGGCGCTGCGAAAGTCACCCTGTATTCCAACACCAAGGGATCGGCGGTGGCGGTGGAACTCTACCGCAAACTCGGGTTCACGGCGTTGCCCTTGCCCACGCAGGCCTATCGCCGTGCCGACATCTACATGGAATTGCCGCTGACCTAAGGGTCTGCGAGGGCAAACCATTCGTCACAGGCGGAACTGCGGCGCACGAAATCCTTCCCGAGCGCGCACGGGGGACAGACCTTTCCATCCCCTTGTCGCCATATCATGTTGAAGAACGTCCTGCTCACCTCCTTGCGCAACCTCGCGCGCAACAAGCTCTACACACTGATCAACCTGCTGGGCCTCGCCACGGGCATCGCGTGCTTCGTGCTGATCGGTCTGTACGTACAGTACGAACGCGGCTACGATCGCTTCGTGCCGAAAGCCGACCAGGTCTACCGCGTGGTGGGCCAGATCGAGATGGAAGGGCAGGGCGAGCACAGCAGCAGCATGGTCTTCGGGCTTGGACCGACGTTGCTGCACGATCATCCCGAGCTCGTGGAGCGCCAATGCCGTTGGTTCGATTTCCAGGATCCGCAGCACAGCCTCAAGGTGGGCGACAGCCTGAGCACCAACAAGCTCTTCACCGAGACCGGTCTCTACCTGGTGGACAGCACGGTGTTCGACATGTTCGGCTATCCACTGAAGGTCGGTGATCCGAAGACCGCGTTGGCGCGCCCCGGCAGTATCGTGCTCAGTGAAGCCCTCGCGAAGAAGTACTTCGGCGATGCGGACCCGATGGGGCAAATGATGAAGTGGGATGGCTCCATGGATGTGCAGGTAACGGGCATCCTGGGCGAGATCCCGAAGAACTCGCACATCAGCTTCGAAGGCCTTGTGTCCTTCAACACGATCCTGCAGTACTGGAAGAACATCGAAACGCGCAACTGGGTTTGGAACCCGTGCTGGACGTACGTGCGCCTGAAAGATGGGATCGCTGCTGCCGAAGTGGACAGGATCTTCCCGGACTTCATCCAGAAATACTACCCGGACTTTTTGAAAGACCAGATCGGCCACCAACTGCAACCACTGGTGGATATCCACCTCACCTCGAAGCTCGACTTCGAAATGCACCAGAACGGCGATGCGGGCAGCGTGAACATCCTGTGGGTGATCGGCTTCTTCATCATCCTGCTGGCCAGCGTGAACTTCATGAACCTGGCCACGGCGCGCAGCGCGTACCGCGCCCGTGAAGTGGGCGTGCGCAAGTCGGCCGGCGCCACGCGCGGTCAGTTGATCGGTCAGTTCCTGATGGAAAGTGTGCTGATGAGCTTGATCGCGGCGTTGATCGCGCTGGTGCTGATCCAGTTGCTCATGCCAGCCTTCAATACCCTGGCCGGTGAAGTGATCGCGCTGCCATCGATGCTCGTCCCCGGCGTGCTGGGCATAGCGGTGATCGTGGGACTGCTGAGCGGGATCTACCCGGCGTTCTTCCTTTCGTCGTTCCAACCTGCCGTGGTACTGAAAGCCAACGCTGCGGGCACCTCGCGCGGGCAGGCCTTGCGGAAGGTGTTGGTGGTGGTGCAGTTCGCGATAGCCTTGGTGCTCATCATCGGCACCGTCTTCGTGAAACGCCAGCACGATCACCTGCGCACGGTGGACCTGGGCTTCAACAAGGAACAGGTGATGCTGATCCCGGTGCGCGGGCCGATGGCCGATGTGTACACGGCGGTGTTCCCCGAGCTGAAGAACATCAGCGGGGTGAAGAGCGTGTCCTGGAGCAACGACATCATCGGCAAGAAGCACAACACGCACGAGTTCAACTGGGGTACCATGGAACAGGGCAAGTGGACCTATCTGCCAGCGCTGTACGTGACCCCCGATTTCAAGGATGTGATGGACATCAAGTTGGTGGCGGGCCGCTGGTTCTCCCGCGACTTCCCCGGCGATGATTCGCTGAGCGTGATCGTCAACGAAACCTTCGCCAAGCAGGTGCATCCCGATGATCCGGAAAAGGTGATCGGTGAGCGCATGGACACGCCGAACGGGAACGAGAGCGTGATCGGCATCGCGAAGGACTTCAGTTTCGACCCGTTGTTCAAGGCGGTGCAACCGTTCGTGTTCGACATGGCCGCGCCGAACGACACCTACAATTGGATCCGCTACCTCTACCTGCGCCTGGAGGCCGGTGATCCCGCGCCGGTGATCGCGGCCGCCAGAGCGAAGTGGAATTCCCACACGACCCAGTTCCCCTTCGAGTACCAGTTCCTGGACGAGCAGCTCGATGGCCAGTACGAAGCGCAGGGCCGCTTGGCGAAGCTGGTCGGCATCTTTTCGTTGCTGGCGGTGTTCATTGCCTGCCTCGGCCTGTTCGCGCTGGCCAGTTGGACGGCGGAGAAGCGCACGCGCGAGATCGGTATCCGCAAGGTGATGGGCGCGGACACGATGCGCATCACGGTCCTCGTCACCCGCGACTTCCTGCTGTTGGTCTTCGCCGGAGCGTTGGTGGCCATGCCCCTGGCGTGGTTCGGTGTGGGCCGCTGGCTGGAGAACTTCGCCTTCCGCACGGCGATCGAACCCTTGGTGTTCGTGCTCGCCGCGCTCGTGGTGCTCTTGATCGCGACATTCACCGTGAGCTTCCGTGCGGTGCGGGCCGCCCAGACCGATCCGGTGAGGGCGTTGAGACACGAATGAAAGCATGACCCCATGGACCGCAGAAACTTCATTGCCGCAACTACACTCGGACTTCCCTTGATCGGGGCCACTGTGCTGCAGGCCCAGGACGTGGCGAAACCACCGAAGCCCCCCCAACTTCCGCCCGACATGGTGAAGGAGTTCGTGCGCGTGGGCCACAACGATCTGGCGGCCGTTCAACGCATGCTCGCTGATCAGCCAGGCCTGCTGAACGCCTGCTGGGATGTGGGCGGCGGCGATTTCGAAACGGCCTTGGAAGGGGCGGGGCACGTGGGCGATCGCGACATCGCGGAATACCTCATCGGTCAGGGTGCCCGCGCGAACATCTTCGTGCTTACGATGCTCGGGCATACGTCCGTAGTGAAGACCCTGCTCTCGACTTTCCCAGGGCTGTTGCGCTCGAAGGGACCGCATGGCCTAACGTTGTTGCATCACGCACAGCGCGGAGGAACGCAGGCTGCGGAATTGTTGGAGCACATCTCCGCGCTCGGTCTCACGGAGACGAAAATGACGATGCCCTAGAGCTCAGTAGCCGCCGGCACGATCATCGCCGGGAAGCGTAGAAGTTGACCGATCGTGTTATGGACCACGACCTGACGCGGACGATGCTGGCGTTGCTTTAGCGGCAACGGGTTCACCACTCCCTCGATCCTCTGACCGCTGCCTCGGGGCTGTAAGTGTCGGCATGGATAAGTCGTTCCTTTCGTCGGCCTAAGCACTTATCATGGAACGTCGCATGCACTTCGCGCTTGCCGCCGGTTTTCTTACCACAGCAGTCTGGGCACAGCTCCAGCAGACCTGCATGATCGTGGACGGTGGGTTCATCAATTCCAGCATTGGTGGTTTCGTGCAAATGGCCGATGGCGGCTATGCCTCGGCCGGTTCGTACGCTGAAACGAACGATGGGTACAGCGCGATCGGTGTGACACGGTTCGATGCGAACGGCAGCCTGGTGTGGATGCGGAGTTGGTCCAACGGACCCAACCAAGGTGCCGTAGCGCAAGGACTGGTCGCCACGCCCGATGGTGGTCTGGTGCTGGTTGGTTGGGAGAACGCCACTCTGAATTCCGGGTTGTATATCCTCAAGCTCGATGCGTCCGGGACCATGGAATGGGCGAAGACCTATACCAGTCCGGACTTTGCGTTGCTCTCGAGTTTCTATTCCGATGGTTTCATCCAGACCAGCGATGGCGGTTTCGCGCTCATCGCTTTCAAGGAATTTCCGGACCACAGCTATTGCATGTTCCGAACGGATGCGAACGGCGACCTGCTTTGGAGCGACGAGATCCGGTACACCGGTGTTCCGTCCGACGTAGCCGAATTGCCCAACGGCGACCTGATCTTCACCGGATGGAAGAACGGGCAACTGGCGCCGCAACTCACCCTCCGGAAGGATGGTCTCACCGGCACCACCGAATGGATGCATTGGTACAACTCCACGACCGATGAGATCGATGTGCACGGTGTGACCATCGGCCCCGATAGCACCATCGTCTTGGTGGGGCGCTGCTATGTGCCCATGGCGGGCAACTGGGGGCACATGGGCGCCATGGCACTTGACGCCCAAGGCACACCGTTGTGGATGACCAAGGTGTGGACCTCCGACGATGTGAAAGGCTACCAAGTCATACCGCACCCCGATGGCGGCTACGTGATCGTTGGAACCGCCACGGAAGCGTTCCCCGGTCTTGATGACATCGCTCCCTGCATCATCAAGCTCGATGACAACGGACAGTTGGAATGGAGCAAGCGCTACCCGCACCCCGATCTCCTCTACTCTTGGTTCACCCGTGTTTCCGTTGCCGATGATGGTGACCTTTTGGTGAGCGGACAAGCAGTTGCCGCAACCAATTATCCACAGCGGCTGATGAAGCTGGCACCCGATGGCTCCACCTGTCCGTATTGCCCGAGCGCGGATTCGGGATCGTACCTGGCGCTGGATCCGCAGATCGCGCCGGACCAAGCGTTCATGGCGGCTGGTCCATGGGCCGTGGAGGCAACGCTCACCTTGACCATGACGGACCATACAGCCGCTGTGCTTGCTGACATGTGCGGCACCACGGGTATCGCGGATATCGCCAATGGCTACAGGGTGTCGTTGTCGCCCAACCCGATGATCGACAATGCCACCTTGCTGTTGCCCGAAGGGCCTGTGCCCGGCAACACGGTGTTCGAACTGCTCGATCCCACGGGCCGGTCGGTGCGCGCGCATCGTGTATCAAGCACCACGGTCATCATAGCGCGTGGCGATCTCGCAGCGGGCAGTTATCTGTTCCGGATTGGGAGCGATCGCGGGATCATAGCCGTGGGCAAGGTGCAGGTGGCGGATCGATAATGCGTCCCGTATGTGCGGGGGGCGTGATGAGCTGGTCCCCGGTGATCGCCGACCACGGAATTGTTGGAGCACATCTCCGCGCTCGGCCTAACGGAGACGAAAAAGACGATGCCCTAGAGCTCAGTAGCCGCTGGCACGATCATCGCCGCGCGGATCGGCACCGCCCTCGAGCCGGCCGTCCGGCAATACCAGGATCGCATCCACCCGGCCGATCGGTTCACGTACCAGGAACGCATGACCCATGCGGGTGAGGGCAAGGCTGTCCTCGCGAGCAATGGCACCGGGTTCCATTTGGATGGTATCCGGCAACCACTGATGATGGAAGCGCGGTGTGCTGACGGCTTCCTGCATGGTCATGCTGTGATCCAGCACATCAAGGACCACTTGGAACACGGAGGTGATGATGGTGGATCCACCCGGTGTGCCCACCACCATCAGCAGCTTCCCATCCCGCGTAACGATGGTCGGTGTCATGGATGACAGCATGCGTTTGCCGGGTGCGATGGCGTTCGCTTCACCTCCGATGAGCCCATAGGCATTCGGTGCCCCGGGTGCTGCACTGAGATCGTCCATCTCGTTGTTCAGCAGGAAACCAGCGCCGCCCACCACCACCTTGGAGCCATAGCTGTCGTTGAGCGTGGTGGTGCAGGAGACAGCGTTGCCTTGTGCATCCACGATGGAAAAGTGCGTGGTGTGTTCCCTTTCCATCGGTGCGCCCGCATGGATGGAAGAACTCGGCGTTGCGTTCATCGGGTCGAAGTCGACCATGCGATCATGCATGTACAGGCTGTCGGTCAATGCGGCCATCGGCACCCGCCAGAAGTCAGGATCGCCCAAGTGCGTGGCGCGATCGGCGTACACACGCCGTTCAGCTTCCACCATGCGATGCACTGTCGCGGGGCTCAATACACCTGCCTTCCGCACATTCATCGGTTCGATGGCTTCCAGCAATTGGATCAGTGCAATGCCACCACTGGAAGGCGGTGCCATGCCGTACACGCTGCAACTGCGGTAGTGGCCTTCCACGGGCGGCCGCCAGATGGCACGATAGCCAGCGAGGTCCGCAGCGGTAAGGAGCCCGCCCCCGCGTTCCATTTCGGCAACGATGAGTGCAGAGGTCTCGCCGGCGTAGAACCCGTCGCGCCCGTGATCGCGGATCCTTGATAGCGTTGTTGCCAGTTCCGGAAGCCGCAGGCTGTCGCCTGCGTTCCAATGCTGGCGGGTGGTGTAGGCGTTGGGTCGTGTGTTGATGCGTTGAAGGTCCTCCGAAGCGTAGTTCAATTCTTCGGCCTCGAGTGCGGTAAGAAGGAAGCCATGTTGGGCAAGGTCGATGGCTGGTTGGATCAAGCGTTCCATCGGCAATGAGCCGAGACTATCGTGGGCCGCGAACATGCCGGCAACAGCTCCCGGAACACCGACGGCTTTGTGCCCCAACAGGCTCAACTCCGTGATCACCTTCCCGTGCTCATCAAGGTACATGTCGCGCGTTGCGGCTGCCGGTGCGGTTTCGCGGAAGTCGAGCGTATGCACCGTGCCATCGGCCATGCGGATCACCATGAAACCACCACCGCCGATGTTCCCGGCCCACGGCAACACGACAGCCAGCGCGTTGTGTACCGCTACGGCCGCATCGATCGCGTTGCCGCCTTCACGCAATACCTGCACCCCGACAGCAGTGGCCAACGGATGCGCGCTAACGACCATGGCGTGGCCGGCAACCGGCCCGCGCCCTCCAGCGGTTGATGGTGCTTGTCCCTGCGGGGTGCCACAAGCAACCAACAATGGCAGAAGCACAAAGGCGACGGGCCGCAACAGGGTGAAGGTGTATCCGGACGGCATGTGTGTAAAGGTCGTCCAATGGTGCGGCGCAGCGAGCGAGCGCTTGGGGGGCGGCTACCTTGCGGGTCGAATGATCCGGATGCACCGTGTGGTCCCGCTGTTCGCCGCGTTGCTCCTGACCGTAAGCTCGACAGGTCAAGACGCTTCGCTGGTCCCGGGCATACGGGATGAACTGGCCAAAGCGACCAACGATACCGCTCGCGCCGATGCGCTGGCCCGCATCTGTTTCAACCTGATCCGTTCGCAACCCGATAGCGCGCGGTTGGTCGGCGAACAAGCGCTGGCCCTGGCACAACGCATCGGCAACAAGCGAGCGATCGGGGACGCATTGAACGATCTGGGATGGCTCGCCACGGAGCAGGGAGATCTGGCCCAAGGGGAGGAGAAGTTGACCAAGGCCCTGGCCATCTTCCAACAGATGGGCAAACCGGCCTACGTGAGCGTGGTGCTGAGCAACCTCGGTTGGCTGGCTGACAAGAAGAGCGATCGCGTGGGCGCGTTGAAGCGTTTCCAGGAAGCCCTGCGCGAAGCCGAGTTGGCGAAGGACAGCGCCAGCACCTCGGTCCTGCTGTACTCCATCGGCACCACGTACAGCAAGATGAAGGAGTATGCACAGGCGCGCGAGTACGTCCAGCGATCGCTGGACCTGGAGCGCGTGTTGGGCCGGCAGAACAAGGTGGCCAACTGCTTGTTGGCCATCGGTAACACCCTGCGCAGCGAAGGCGATACCGCGAAGGCCATGGACCTGTACGCGCAAGCGGCCGATGTGTACCGTGCGTTGCATGATCATGGCGGAGCAGGTCTGGTGGAAGAGAATGCAGGCGGTCTCTACGCGGGAACGGACCCGGCCAAGGCGTTGGTGTACTTCCGGAAAGCACTGGCGGAGTATGATTCCATCGATAGTCCCGAGGACAAGGCCTACGTGATGCGTTCCATGGGCGCTGCGCACATAGCACTGGAACACTTGGAGGAGGCCAGCGCCGACCTCGAGCAAGGTGCAGGGCTGGCGCGGCAGGTGGGCAATACGGAACTGGTGATGGACTATGAACTGGCCTTCGCTGAACTGGCCAGCAAGAAGGGTGACAGCAGAGGCACATTGGCGCATTACCAGCGCTACATGTCCATGAAGGACAGCTTGCAGGGTGAAGGCACGCAGCGCGAACTGGCACGATTGCGGACGGAGTTCGAGACGGAGCGGAAGGAGAAGGACAATGCGATCCTGCGCGCAGAGAACAGCGAACAGGTGGAACGGCTGCGGCGCCGTGATCTCCAACTGTACGGCAGCATTGCGCTCGGCGTGCTGGCGATGATCGCGGCGTTCCTCTTCTGGCGCAACTACGAGCAGAAGCAGCGGCACGTGCTCGTGCTCGATGGATTGAACAAGGAACTGGCGAACAGCAATGCCGAGATCACCGAGATCAATGGGCTTCTGGAGATGAAAGTGCTGCGCAGCCAGATGAACCCGCACTTCATCTACAACTGCCTCAACAGTGCCGCGCGCATGACCCAGGCCGGACAGAGCACCGAAGCGCTGCTGTACCTCCAGGGCTTCGCGCGGCTCCTGCGCATGGTGCTTGATCATAGCGTGAAAGACCGCATCACCATCAACGAGGAACTTGACTTCCTCCGGCAATACCTCAAGCTCGAAGCGCACCGCCTCGATGGATTGCATTATGAGGTGGACGCCGAAAGTGTACTGATCGATGATGAAGTGGAACTGCCGGCCTTGCTGGTACAGCCCTTCGTGGAGAACGCCGTTTGGCATGGACTCGCGGAGAAACAAGGCGACCGGTCCATCTCGGTGCGGTTCGAGCAGCGCAACGGATCCCTGGTGTGCATCATCACCGACAACGGCATCGGGCGCGACAGGTCAGCGGTTGCTCCGAAGTCCGATCCGCAGCACAAGTCGTTGGGGATGCAACTCACGAACGAACGCCTTCGCCTCTTGTCGCGGCGCCTGGGTGAAGCCGGTTCATTCCGAGTGGAAGATCTGAAGGACCCTGCTGGTGCCGCGCTCGGCACGCGCGTTACCCTGCAGTTGCCCTTGGACCGGTGAGGTCCGGCTAACTTGCCGCTCCCGTACAGCCGGGAGCGTATCATGATCAAGGCGTTGGTGGTGGATGACGATGCGGGGAACCGGCAGTATCTGCGCACGTTACTGGGTAGCACTGCACCTCATGTGGGGGTGATCGCCGAGGCCGGGAACATCGCTGATGCGCGCACCGCGATCCTGGCCCATGGCCCCGGCCTGGTTTTCCTGGATGTTGAAATGCCCGGTGGCAGCGGCTTCGATCTGCTGAAGCAGTTCGGCACATGGCCCTTCGAAGTGATCTTCACCACGGCCTACTCGCGCTACGCCATACAGGCCATCCGCTTCAGCGCCTTGGATTACCTGTTGAAGCCCGTCCAGCCGGATGAACTGAAGGCCGCGTTGGACAGGTTCAGCGCGCAGCATCCCGATGCGCCTCTGCGCAGCGAAGTACAACAGCAGTTCATCAGCAACATCGCCCATGGCGATGAGCAGGCGTTGAAGCTTACGCTCTCCACGGGTGATCGCAGCTACTTCGTACCACCCGCCGATGTGATGCATTGCAGCGCCGACGACAACTACACGGAGCTGCACCTGAACGATGGCCGTCGTTTCGTGAGCGCACGCACGCTGAAGGAATACGAGGAGATGTTGGAGCCATGGGGCTTCCTGCGCGTACACCGCTCATCGCTCGTGAACCGCGCGGCCGTGTCGCACTTGGACGACAGCCACTTGGTGCTGAAGAGCGGTGCCCGTGTGGAGGTGAGCCGCCGCAAGCGCGAGGAAGTGATGCGCGCGCTGGCTTCCTGAACCGCTCCCTCGACCGAGCGACCGCTTGCTCGGTGCGACTTGTCCAACTGCCTTGATCGTGAACCCTTTGCATCGTTCAACGAACGATGCGCATGAGGCTCCTCACTTCCATCCTATCGGGATCCATCGGCTTCCTGCTGTGTACCGGCACACAGGCCCAGAACATCGGCATCAACGCTGACGGAGCCACACCGCATCCCAGCGCGTTGCTCGATATCGATGCGAGCGCGGTGGTCGGCACGAAGCGCGGATTGTTGATACCCCGGATCACCAGCCTTGAGCGCATGGCGATACCAACACCCGCCACAGGTCTGTTGGTGTACGACACGACAACCGACGGGTTCTGGTACTACGACGGGATCGCATGGGTGCCACTGGCGAGTGCCACGACCGGCTGGGCACTGATCGGCAATACGGGCACGGTCGATGGAACGCACTTCCTCGGGACCACCGATAACGTGCCGCTCAACTTCCGAGTGAACGGCCAACAGGCGGGCCGGATCTCCCATCTGGACAGCACCGTTACACTGGGCTACCGTGCAGGCGTGTCGCTCACTGGCGCCAACAGCAATGTGATCCTGGGCAACAAGGCGGGGCAGAACGCGACCACCGCCAGTTCGAACGTCATCATCGGTAACAGTGCGGGGCGGCTCATGAACAGCTATGGCAACGTGCTCATCGGTGATCAGGCCGGTGTATCGAGCACCAGCGGCGCCAACAATGTGTTCATCGGAGCATCAGCAGGTCTAGCGAACACCACGGGGCTCGCGAACGTCTTCATGGGTTTCGCATCCGGCGTGGCCAATACGACGGGGAATGGGAACACGTTCCTGGGACATTTCGTGGCCAACGACAATACCACCGGAGGGAGCAACACCTTCCTGGGCATGAGCGCAGGCAATTCCAACACAACGGCGAACTACAACACCTTCGTTGGCGCGCAAGCGGGCTTCGGCAATTCCACCGGCGGCATCAACACGGCCTTGGGCTATCGTGCGCTGTACACAAGCGCCACCGGATATTCCAACGTCGCCATCGGGCCCTATGCCGGGGAGTTCACCACCACGGGCAACGAGAACACCTTCATGGGTTGGCTGGCCGGGCGCCAGAACACAACAGGCGAGAACAACACGTTCGTGGGCTCATTCGCCGGTCGTGATAACACAACGGGCTGGTTGAACACCTTCATCGGTGGATCGGCGGGCTTTGCGAACATCACCGGATCGCAGAACACCTTCCTGGGCCTGGACGCGGGCCGTTACAACACTACGGGAGGCAGCAACATATACGTCGGAAATCGGGCAGGTTACCAGAACATCACCGGGGCGACCAATGTTTACGTTGGTACCTCGAGCGGAGAGAACGGCACGAGCGCATCGGACAACACTTTCGTTGGTACGGCTGCTGGGTACCAGAACCTCACGGGCACCATGAACGTGTACGTGGGCCGGAGCGCCGGCCGGTTGAACACCACCGGCTCGCAGAACGTGGTGGTCGGATATGGCGCAGGCTACAATTCCACCGGTTCGTTCAATACATCCGTCGGTAGCAGTGCAGGGAACGGCAACACCACCGCGGATCGCGGCACCTACGTCGGTTACCATGCTGGATACGCCACCACCACCGGTGCGGACAACACGTTCGTGGGCAGTTCGGCCGGGGCCGCCAACACCACAGGCGCGGGCAACGCATACTTGGGCAAGGACGCGGGCCTGGTGAACACCACCGGCTCGGCGAACACGCTGCTTGGCTCGGTCAGTGGCGGCCTCAACACTACGGGATACGGCAACACGTTCGTTGGATACTCCGCCTCCGGCAGCAATACCACGGGGCAGAACAATACGAGCCTCGGCATGAACGCGGGGTCGGCGACCACGACCGGTTCCAACAATACCTTTCTCGGGGCCTACGCTTTCGGCTCAGCGACGCTTACCAATGCCACCGCCATCGGCTATCAAGCACAAGTGACAACAAGCAACAGCTTGGTGCTGGGCGGCACAGGTGCGAACGCCGTGCACGTCGGCATCGGGGTCACGGCACCCACGGCCGAACTGGACGTGAACGGCTTTACAAAGCTGGGCAGCAATGCGCCGGCGATCAAGATGTTGAAACTGACCGGCAACACAGCTACCAATCAAGGATCATCCGTCACCATTCCGCATGGGTTGCCCCTTGGCAAGATCATCGCGGTGGATGTTCTGGTCGACCAGGCCTTCGGAAGTTGGATCCACGCCGGATATGGTTTTCCCGGCTACCAGTTCAGCTACAACGTGCAGGCGATCGGAGTGAACGTGTTCAATATTGCGGGGAACTCCGCCGGTATCCTCTCCAAACCGATCAGGATCCTCATTACCTACGAGCAGTGATCCGGTGAGGTGAGCCTCAAGCGCGACGACGTGATGCGTGCGCTGGCTTCCTGAGCCGCTTGCTCGGTGGAGCGACCGCTGCCTCGGTAGTTCTTCAGATGGCGTTGATATCGGTGCAGTTTTCGGCCGGAGCTCTTAACCAATGCACGACCAACATGTTCTGGCTGTCCGTTCCAAACGCTCCATCAAACACTGACCGGATGAACGCTCAACGCACCCTGCTCGCCCTCCTGGCAATCAGTCTGGTCATCACCTCCTGCAAAAAGGAGGATGATCCCCCGCCCGCCAACGGCGGTGGGGGCACTGGTGGAGGCCCTAACGGCATCGGCCTCATCACCTCATGGTCGCCGGTGAAGCCTTACCCCGATGACGACATCACCCTGACCGGTTCAGGTTTCGACACCGACCTGGCCGACAACACGGTGACCGTGGTGGGGCAACCGTTCACCATCGTGAGCGCATCCTCCACCCAACTGGTCGTTCGGCCGCCGCAGGACTTCGCATCCCAGCTGCCGGTCGGGAGCTTCGGCACATTGCTTCTGGAGAGCGGTGCATCGGCCGATACCATCTACCCCCTCTATTACAAACGGCCCATGACCCTGCTGGGTTTTGACAACAACCTGGACGAATGGTGGGTGGGCGCTCCGCCACGCGTGGGCGACAGCGTGCAGTACAACGCGATCGGGTGTACCCTCCAGGGCATGTCCGTTTCGTTCAACGGCGCGGCCGCAACGGAGATCGATGTGGACTCGGCGTACTACTGCCTCATCCGGTTCCGTATGCCGCTTTCACTGGCTGTTGGGAACGATGAGACCGCGTTCACGACCATGGTCATGACAGCAACGAACAGCGATGGTCGCACGGATACGCTGACACAGCAGGTCGCGTCATCACCACACATGGTGATCGCTGATGTGGAGCTGCTCAACGGAGCAGGTCCGTTCGACATTTCCGATATGAACAGCAACGGCGATGTGCTCAACTTCCGCGTGTCCGGACGCTACCTGAAGAGCTGCGCACAATGGGAACTGAGCGGCCCTTCACCAACCACGGGAACATTGGGCGTTGGTGGTTTTCCCTCGGAGGCGTTCATCGTTTTCTCACCGCTTTCCATGGTTGCTGGCAACTACCAGATCGTTGTCCTGGACTGCGACGGCGGCGGAATGGGGATCACGTTCGCGTTCACACTGGTGGATTGAACGTTGAGCCGGGAACCGCTCGCTCGACGGAACACCCGTTCGCTCGATCATCCTTCCGAGAGTCTTCCTACGAAGGCAGCTTTCGGTCCCCAAGCCCGAACCCATGCGCACCCGAAGCAATGTTGTCGACCTCGCGATCCCTGCAGCCATCATCGCACTGCTGGCGCTGTCCCTCTCCGCATCCGCGACTTCCGTACCCGGCGGGTTCGTGGAGAACAAAGGCCAGATCCACGACCAGAACTTCAAGCCCAACCCCGCCGTTCGTTTCGTGCTTTCGGCGAGCGGCATGAACGTTCAACTGCGCGCGGATGGATTCTCATATGATACCTACACCGTGGAGCCGGAGGCCATCGCCTTTGCAGCAGTTCTACTTGGTAGTGATGGTTCGCGCAATGCCGTCCGGGTGGTCGTTCACTGAACCATTCCCTCAGCGCAATGGCCGTTCGCTCACGGGTGCTTTCCGAAGAGGGGTCGTTGTTGTTGCTTCGCAGCTTCAAAACCGGATCGTCATGAGAATCCCCATCCTCCTTTGCGCGGTGGTTGTGCTCGCCAGGGCACAAGGCCAGTGGAGCACCGACCCGGCAGCGCCACTGCAAGTGTGCGGCACTGCCGGAGCACCTACGAACCTGCGCGTACTGTCCGACGGCGCCAGTGGGTGGTTCGCTTTCTGGACGGACAAACGCACGGACCAAACGAACCGTGAGATCTATGGACAGCATCTGGATGCAGAGGGCGTTGCGCTCTGGCCAACGAACGGGAAGTTGATCCATACCGAACCGGGTTCCAGCATCGAGGAGCTTGCCGCGGATGTTTTGGGGAACGGTGATGTGATGATCGCGTACCTGTTCCGGCCAGCCATGTTCCAGGACACGTTAAAGGCCGTTGCCATCGACATCGATGGCGATCCGGTATGGCCCGCCCCAGTGCACATCACACAGTGCGGTTCGCCGATCCTCAGCTTGGGCGACCTGCGTGTGACGTCAACCCCCGGTGGCGCCTACATCGCTTGGTACGATACGTACTTCGGTGGTAGCACGGGCGTGAACGTGACACGGATCACAAGCAGCGGTGTGTTGCCATGGGGTATCGACGGCTACGCGGTACCCGGTGCGAGCTACGGCCCGTATGAGATCCACAGCGACCATGCGACCGGTTTGATCTTGCAATGGCGCACCGGGAACGGTTCCGGTGCGGCCTTGATGGCCATGCGTGTGGACAGTTCCGGCACCAACGTCTGGCCTGCCAATGTGCAAACGAGCGCCGGAAGTGGTGGCCTGAACTATGCGTTCCACACGGCCCAGGATGAATTCGCTGCACAGCTGACCGCATGGGTGGATATGCCGCATCTGATCGTGATGGCCCGCCTCGATACCACGGGTGCGCTCACCTTTTCCCCTTCGCCTGTAAGCGTGTGCACGTTCAGCAGCGACCAGGACATACCACGGGTGGTGTTGAACGAGGGCTACACCTTCGTTGGATGGGTCGATAACCGTCCGCCTGCTGCGAACCGGGACCTGTACCTGCAAAAACTGGACGCTGATGGAACGCCGCTCTGGGACGCCGATGGAGTGCTGGCCATCCAACTGAACAGCTACATCCCCACCACCGGCCTCGTTGCTTCGGACAGTGCTGCGGTGATCGCCACGATGGACGCGAACGTCACTGGCTACTCGGCCATTCGCATACGCGGCGATGCCACGCCCGCCTGGCCGGCACCTGTGCAGTTCTGCACACCGGCTTTCAATCCTTTCTATGCCGCCCAATCGCAATTCGCCGATGGGGAAGGAGGTATTGTGAGTTTCTGGCAGACCAACAGCGGTGCGATCCACGCCGCGCGCATCTACCGCAACGGCTTGCTCGGCAGCCCGATAGGGATCGAGGAGATCGCCCCAATGCCTGTGTTGCAGGTGCACCCCAACCCATGCGGCGATCGCATCACGATCACGCTCCCGGAAGTCGCGGGCATGGATCGTTGGACCATCATGGCCATGGATGGCCGGGTGATCATGGAAGGTTCCGCTCAAGCATCCAGCGAACCCATCGACGTTTCTTCCTTGGCGTCGGGCACCTACCTGGTGCAGGCTGCTGCGGCAGGTAGGCTCCACACCCAGCGTTTCGTCAGGCAGTGATGCTTTACGGGAAGAGATCGATCACGTCGCCTTGTTGGGGGATGAGGACGCGGCAATCACCGCATGGGGACTTCAGGTCCCGTCCATCGAATTCGCCGCGCTGGTGGTGGTAGACGACAAGCGTCTTCGTGTCAATTGAGCGGCCGGCACGCTTCACGGCATCGATCAACCATGGCGTTACGAAGGCCACATCGATGTCCTTCGTGGCGAGAAGATGCGCCGGGTCTTCGGTGTCGCCGCTGAAGTAGAGCCGGTGATCCTTCCAGCTGACAACATAGGAGAAGTGTGGTATTTCAGCATGTGGTGTACCGGACAGTTGGACCTCGATACCGGAAGCTTTCATCGCAGCCAGGCCGGCTGAGCGATCGGCTTCTTTCTGGTCCGGAGAGATCAGTTGTAAGGAACACGAGCGGAAGAGAAGGCTGTCGAAATGGTCTCGGTGTGCGTGGGTGATCAGTGCGGTGCCCTTGGCGCTGCTGAAACCATCGGGCATCGAGTATGTATCGTAACCGGAATAACCGCTCTGGTATGGAAAGTCGGAGTAGATCACGTGAGCGCCCAATTCGATCCTGAAGGCGCAGTTACCGATGAAGGTGGCGGTCTGTCCCAAACCGGAGAGCGGCACAGCAGCGATGAGGAGAACAGGGGATAAGCGCATCGGATGAATTTACTTGAGGTCCGGACGATCAAAACGGTACACCAGTGCTTCGGCGAAATTCGTTGCGGCGCCCGTACCGATGGAACGGCCACCGTTCTTGAGGATCACACGTTGGCTGGCCACGTTGTCCACAGCCACTTTTGAAAGCACGAAGGGTAGTTGGTATGTGTTGAAGGAGAGTTCGAGCATCGCGCTCGCCGCTTCGGTCGCGTAGCCTTTGCCCCAGTAGGCGCGAAGGAGCCTGTAACCCATGAGCACTTCCCCATTGACCTGTTTGCGCAGACTGCAGCGTCCGATCCAGGTCCCATCCTTCAATGTGATCGCCCAGCGGCCAAGGCCCTCCGGAAGTTGAACATGGATGTTCGCGATCCATGCGCGTGCCGCTTCGATGTCGTTGAAGGGCACGTCATGGACGTGCTTCAACACTTCGGGATCACTGTTAAGAAGGAAAATGTTCCCGGCATCGTTCACCTCCAGATCCCGAAGGACAAGTCGCGGCGTGGTGGCGACGATCATGGGG
>JBATMK010000142.1:0-2682 GCA_049289815.1 Flavobacteriales bacterium | reverse complement strand
CACAGGTACCGACTATCGCAGCGTCCTCGACGGCGAGGTAGGCGGTCCACGGCGGATTGAAGCCGACGACCTGGTAGAACATCTGGTTGCCAGCGATCCACTCCTGAGCCTGAGTGTCGATGGTTGTCCAGCCCACATCCGGGCGCCCTTCAAGTGGAATGACGGTCAAACGCATGGGCCTATCCATTGAACAGATCGGCATCCGGGGTCATTGGCACCGTGAGATCCAAACCCTTGACCGATGTCATGCCACCGAACTATCGCAGGTCGAAGTTCGGCGCTCGTCGGCTTCCCCAGCCTCCGCTCATTGGGTATGGCGCTTGGGCCGATTTGCAAGGGGCAGACCTTAGTTTGGCTGCATGACCGGTGCATCGAGGGCCAGACAAGTCGCAACCGTCGGCGTGTTTGTTGTGCTGCTCGCCTTCGCCGCTTGCCGCAAGGACGTGGCGATCACACAGGAACCGGGCGAACCCGTGCTCGTACTTCCAGAGGCGATGTACCACTACGAGCTGCCGCAGATGCCCGCGCATTTCAGCGGCTTCCCGTTGCAGGTCTGGGAGAGCATCCCGGACGACAATCCGATCACCGATGCCGGTGCCACCCTCGGCCGCGTGCTCTTCTACGACCGCAACCTCAGCTCCAACCGCAGCACCAGTTGTGGCAGCTGCCATCACCAGGAGAACGGCTTCGCCGATCCGCACGCCCGCAGCACGGGCCATACGGGCCTGCCCACGCGGCGCAACGCCATGCACCTCGTCAACCAGTTCTACTCGCGCCAGCACTTCTGGGATCTCCGTGCGCCCACCCTTGAGGACCAGGTGCTGATGCCGATCCAGGATGCGGTGGAAATGGGCATGACGCTTCCGGAAGTCAGGGGGCGTTTGTACGCGATACCGCACTACCGCCCGCTCTTCACCGCCGCCTTCGGTAACGACAGCATCACAGAAGAGCGCATCTCTCGGGCCCTTGCGCAGTTCGTGCGCTCCATTGCCAGCTACCGCACGCGCTACGATGAAGGCGAGGCCAACGGCTTCGTGGACTTCACGCCGTTGGAGCTGGATGGGAAGAACCTCTTCTTCAGCGGTACGGTCAAGTGCAACCATTGCCACATGACAGCCAACTTCCACAACCGCGAGGCACGGAACAACGGCTTGGATGCGGAGTATGTCGACAATGGTGTTGGAGGCATCACCGGCGATGCGGAGGACAACGGGATGTTCAAGGTGCCCAGCCTTCGCAATGCGGAACTCACCGCGCCGTACATGCACGACGGCCGGTTCAACACCTTGGAGGAAGTGGTGGAACATTACAACAGCGGGTTGCAAGCGCATCCCAACCTCGATGATCGCCTCACCGTGGAAGGCCTGATCGGTGGAACCCCATTGCAAATGGGAATGACCGCTTACGAGAAGCAGTCTCTGGTCGCCTTCCTGAAGACGCTCACCGATGTACCGTTGGTGAACGACGTGCGCTTCTCGGATCCGTTCGTGCAGGAATAGTTCTATCGTCGTTCAAGGGGATGACATTTTCCTTGCGTGGATCTATATTCAACCAACAAGTTGAATCTATTCGCCCCCGATGGCAGCCCCACGAACACTCGACCGCACCCTCTCCGCGCTTGCCGATCCGACACGGCGGGCCATCCTCCGGCGTCTATCGTCCGGAGAGACGCGCGTTACGGAAGTCGCCCGCCCCTTCAGCATGTCGTTGAACGCGGTGAGCAAGCACATCCTCGTGCTGGAGCGCGCCAAACTTGTACGGCGGAGGAAGGTGGGCCGTGAGCATTTCCTCAGCTATCGGCCCGAGCCGCTGGATGCGGCGGCCGAGTGGATAGCCAGTACGCGCACCTTCTGGGCTTCGCGTCTCGATGCATTGGAACAGCTCCTGCGGGACGAGGATGCCGGAAAACACTGATCATAGCACAGAACACCAACACAAGAACACATGGACAAGTATGGAACGATCACTGCGCCGAACACCATCCGCTTCGAGCGCCTGCTACCCGGACCCATCGAACGCGTGTGGGCCTACCTCACCGAACCGGAGAAGCGCGCCAAATGGCTGGCCTCGGGCGTCATGGACCTGCACACCGGCGGTGATATGACGCTGAACTGGATGCACAGCAACTTGGACACACTGCCCGAGACGGCGCCAGAGGAACACGCGAAAGGGCACACCATGCAAGCGAAGATCACGCGCTGCGAGCCACCACACTTACTGGGCTTCACATGGGGCGCCCGAGCCGAGGCCTTGTCGGAAGTCGTTTTCGAACTCTCCATGCGCGGTAACGATGTGCTGCTCGTGCTCACACACCATCGCCTGCCCAACCAGAAGGATCTGCTTGGTGTTTCCGGCGGCTGGCATGCGCACCTCGATGTCCTTGTGGAGCATTTGCACGGACGCACCTCGCCGGGCTTCTGGGCTTCGCATGCCGCGCTGAATGCGGAGTACAAGCAACGGGTGGGTCAGGCGTGATCGCGCGGATCACAACTCGCCGAACTTCACCAGGTCGAATTCCACGGAGCACTCGAACAAGTGTCTGAGCACACCCATGTGCCCGGCACCGTAGAGCACCAGCAATCGGTCATCTGGCTTCAACGAGAGCTCTTGGATGTTCCGGAAGATCCTCAGGTTACGGCTGTACCAGTGCATGGCAAGTCCATCCGCCCCACGGTATTGGCC
>JBATMK010000141.1:0-9759 GCA_049289815.1 Flavobacteriales bacterium | reverse complement strand
GCGCTGGTGGCATTGCTCATTTTCGTTCCGGGGCTCGGCGCCGACATCGTGGTGATGCTCCACCCCGACTACCAATACACGCCCAAGTTGTTGGCCAGCATGATCACCCTCATCGGCAACGGGGTTTATCCCGTGGTGTTCGGATCGCGGATCCTGGGCGGTGGTGCGTTGCGCGGAGGCATGCCCCTGTACAAATACATCTTCAACCGCATGCTCACCTTGGGCCAGAACCTGTTGATGGGCGAGAAACTCAGCGAGTACCATACGGGTTATCGCGCATTCAACCGGGCCGTTCTCGACGCCTGCCCCTACCACAATTGCTCGGATGACTTCGTCTTCGACAACCAGATGATCGCCCAGATCTTCTGGCACCGGTTCGAGATCGCCGAGATCACGTGCCCCACCAAGTACTTCGAGGAAGCCAGCAGCATCAACTTCAGCCGTAGTATGACCTATGGCCTGGGGGTGGTGCGCACGAGCTGGCGGTATTTCCTGGCCCGCACGGGTCTTGTGCGGTGGGCGCTGTTGGGCGAACGGAAGTAGATCAACCATGCGATCGCTCTCCACCGCGCGCATTCAATTCATCATTGCGCTGGTGGCATTGCTCATTTTCGTTCCGGGGCTCGGCGCCGTTCACCTGTTCGATTGGGACGAGATCAACTTCGCCGAGATCGCGCGCGAGATGGTCGTGAGCGGCGATTGGTCGCGACCGCAAATGGCCTTCGAGCCCTTCCACGAAAAGCCGCCCCTGTTCATGTGGATGCAGGCATCTGCAATGACCTTCTTCGGCGTGGGCGAGTTCGCGGCGCGATTGCCCAACGCGCTCTGCGGCGCACTCACCCTGGTACTGCTTTTCCGGATCGGGTCGCGCGAGCGCGGCAGGGCGTTCGGCGTGTTATGGGTGCTCGCATACGCGGGTTCCATCCTGCCCAATCTCTACTTCCATAGTGGCATCATCGACCCGTGGTTCAACCTCTTCATCTTTCTTGGGCTCTACGCCTTCATCCGTTGCGCACGCGAACGATCATGGCAGCAGGCATTGTTCAGCGGCGCCTTCATCGGGTTGGCGGTGATGACCAAGGGGCCGGCGGCGATCATCATCATGGGCATTACGGTGTTCGTGTACTGGGCATCACGTCGATTTGCCTTGTTCTTCCGCTGGAAGGATGTGTTGTTGTTCTGCATCGCCATGCTGCTGGTGGTGTCGCTGTGGTTCGGGGCCGACTACCTCAGGAACGGGGCGGACTTCACCGTTGCGTTCTTCCAACGGCAAGTGGCGCTGTTCACTGAGGAGGATGCCGGACATGGTGGATTCTTCGGTTATCATTTCGTGGTGCTGATGCTGGGCTGCTTCCCGGCCTCGCTCTTCGCCCTGCAGGAATTGTTGAAGCCCACGAATGATGGAGAGGGTCAGCCCGGATCCCGGCGCTGGATGCTCATCCTCTTCTGGGTGGTGCTGATCCTGTTCAGCATCGTCAACACCAAGATCGTCCATTACAGCAGCCTCTGCTACTTCCCGCTCACCTACTTGGCCGCGCTGCAATTGGAGCGCGTTTGGAAGAACAACGAGGGCTTCGGTTGGACACGCCTTGCGGTCGGCATCCTCGGGAATGTCATCGCGATCCTCGTCATGGCGCTGCCCTTCGCTGCCATGCACATCGATCGCTTCAAACCGCTGTTCGTCGCGGACCCTTTCGCCCAAGCGAATATGGAAGCACAAGTGCATTGGACCGGGACGGAGGCGATCGCAGGGCTCGCTTTGTTCGTAGCGCTCCTTGCAGCGCACATGCTTCACAAGCGGGGGAGATTCCGCCGGAGCATGGTCGTGACCTTCGCTGGGGTGGTACTGTTCATCTGGGCAACGCTGTTCTTCTTCATCAACAACATTGAAGGGTACTCGCAGCGCGCGGCCGTCGAGTTCTTCAAGAGCAAATCGGACGAACACTGCTGGCTCCTCACCAAGGGCTACAAGAGTTACGTCCCGGAATTCTATGGGCGGGTGCAGGAAGCACGACCCTCCGAGGAACTGCTCTTCCACGGGCCGATCGATCGGCCCGTGTATCTCTCCTGCAAAGTGACGCACATGGATGAAGTGCTCGCGCTCGGGACTTTCACTGAGGTCGACCGCAAGAACGGCTTCGTATTCTTTGAACGCCGACCATGACCGAGGACCTGTCGCACCTTCTCAACCACCTCGGTGAAGACCGCGAGCGCGGCTACAATGCCGTGGTGCCGCCGATCGTGCAGAGCGGCAATTTCACTTACCCAACGGTGGCCGCCATGCGCCATACGGTGCAGCACGAGTTCGACAAGCCATTGTACACCCGTGGGTTCAACCCCACGGTGGCCATCGCGAGACAGAAGTTGGCAGCGTTGGAACACGCCGAAGATGCATTGCTCTTCAGCAGCGGGAGCGCCGCGATCGCCGCTGCCGTGATCTCGTTCACCAAAGCCGGCGACCATGTGGTGTGCGTGCATAAACCCTACAATTGGACGAAGAAGCTGCTGAATGAACTACTTGCGCGTTTCGGGGTGGAGACCACGTTCGTGGACGGCACCGACGCGGAGAACTACCGCAGCGCTTGCAGGTCCAACACCACGTTCTTCATCGCCGAAAGTCCCAACTCGCTCACCTTCGAGTTGCAGGACCTGCGTGCCGTAGCGGCCATTGCCCAGAAGAAGAACATCATCACGCTCTGTGACAACAGTTACAACAGCCCGCTCTTCCAGAACCCCATCGACTTCGGTATCGACATGGTGGCGCATAGCGGAACGAAGTACTTGAACGGGCACAGCGATGTGGTCTGCGGGGTGCTCGCTGGCAGCAAGGCTCACATGCGCCAGGTGATGAGCAAGGAGTTCATGACACTGGGCGCATCCCCATCTCCGCACGATGCATGGCTCCTTTTGCGCGGCCTGCGCACACTGGAGCTACGCGTGAACCGCAGCGCCGACAATGCGGAGAAAGTCGCGCGGTTCCTGGAAGCACACCCGAAGGTGAAACACGTGCATTGGCCCTTCCTGGAAAGTCATCCGCAACATGCGCTGGCCAAACAACAGATGAAGCGCTGTGGTGGCATGATGACCATTGAACTGGATGCCCCGGACGAAGCCGCCATCGAACGCTTCTGCGATGCGAGCGAACGCTTCCTGATCGCTGTGAGCTGGGGCGGCTACGAAAGCCTGCAATGGCCTGTGTGTGCGCTGAAGGAACCCAAGGGCTACGGAACCGACCTGTCCTTCAACATGGTGCGGTTGTACGTGGGCATTGAGGAGGCGGAGCTGCTCGTTGCGGATCTGCGGCAGGCGCTGGAGAAGATGTAGTCGTCACCACGTCGATAGCACCACCAACGAAAACACCCCACCGACCGTTACCGGCCGTGGGGTATTCGTTGGTCAAGTAGCCGATCGGATGATCAATCCGCTTTGGTCACCTTCCGGAACGCGACCTGGTTGCCAGCCTGCAGGCGCACGAAGTAGGTGCCCTCTGCAAGTGTGGTGAGGTCCAATGGGAAGATGTTGCTGCCAGGCACCGCGTTGCGGCGCTCGGCCAGGAGCACCTGTCCCATTCCGTTGATCACGCTGACCTGCACCACGGAAGCTTCCGCTGTGGTGAATGATACCGACGTCAGGGTCTGCGCCGGATTTGGAGCTACGGCGAAGTTGATGCTGGCGGCTCCGGATGGACCAATACCCAATGGTCCCATGTCACCCGCGGTGATGGCGGAATCAGCTGTGGTTTCGTACCCATAACCGATCACGGTTGCACTGGTGGCCCCGTTGGACACCGCCACTTCAACCCAGCCGTAGTGGGTCTGGCCCCCACCATCGACGAAGCGGCAACCGAGGAACCCCGACGAAGCGTTCCAGAAACCGAAGCTGTTGGAACCATTGTACACGATGGCCATGGTGCCGAACGCCGCGGTCTGGAAATTGGGCGCGCCCGGGGCGATCGGATCGCCGTTCGCGAGGATGCTCGGATACATATAACTGCTGCTCAGGCTGCCGATGACCGCGTTCCCCGCGGGCACGTTCGCGTTCACTGCAGCCGTACCCCCCGAGCTGGTGGTGGCTGTGATCTGTTCGATACTGACATCGGTTGTTCCATCGCCGTCGAAATCAACGTCGAACACCCCGTTCATCAAAACCGCGTCCGGATCGACATCGGTGTAGACCACCTGGCCGTCGGCCTTCTGCCCAACGGCAAGGAAAGCCGTTGCCATTCCGGAGTAGCTCAACCATTTCGAATTTCTTGTGGAAGGAGTAGCAGGTGTTGCCATGTGCGTTGGTTTTATCGGTTGGAGAGCGTGAAGCTATCACATGGATTCCATTCAGTTCAAAGTGGCCCGTCCCGCTGTGCAGTGGTATGGGCCGAGCGGTTCCGGTAGAGCTGCGGGTCCACGGCTTTCACCATGGTCGCCACGTCCAACGCACCCCCGACGAACGCGTTCACACGTTCCAGTTCCACATCGGGCGCGGCCACCACCTGCTGATACCCCACCCTGAGCACTTCCACGTTGCTGTTGCGCTTACACCAGCGGTCCACCTTTTCCATCTGCTTCGCATATACGCCCACCAGCCCGGTGCGGAAGGAGGTTCCTGGTCCGCGCTGCAACATACTGTTCTGCGAGCGGAGCACTTCGTACATGTCGCGCTCCATCAGGATCACGCGGTAACGGAAACGTGGCGGGAGGAACGGCAGCAGCGGGGCCACCACCTTCACCACCTTTCCTTGGGCATGTTCCATCACCCGAGGATCGCGGGCGAGGGCCTTCACTGCTTCATGCTCGAAGTACCCTTTCGGATTGCTCTCATCGGCCTTGCGCCTGCCGTCCATGAACGGCTCCATCCCGCCACCGACGAGCGCCTGCATCATCATCGATGTCCCTGACCGCGGCAATCCGGAAACCACGGTGATCACTTCACCCTTCGCATCCGCATAGAGCTCGGCGCGCAACGCGGCTGCGCGCTCCGGCTGTCCAAGATCCTTTTCGAGGATGTCGGCCATGCGCATTCGCGCGCGTCCCACACCCGGTGACATCCGCAGGCACACCTCGAACGCCTGCAGGGCCTTCTCATGTTCACCGATCCGCTGGTACGCCTCGCCCAAATGATAATGAGCGATCGGCATGTTGAAGTCCAACCCGAGGGCTTCGTGCAGGTGATCCACCGCCTGCTCCGGCGACCCGGTCTTCAAACAACATACCCCCAGAGCGTGGTGGGCTTTGGCCGATGCGGGATCATGCTCCAGTGCTTTCGTCAAGGCCGTGGTAGCGTCCTTCCATTGCCGCATGTCCATGTACGCAGTGGCCAGCCTGAACTGTACGCGATCCATGAAGGCGGGGATCTGTTCAATACGCTGGAGAAGAGGTAGTGCCTCCGCTGTGCGCTGGGAAGCTTGAAGGATGGTGGCCTGCAACAAAAGGAAACGCGTTTCCACCACGTAGGGGCCAATGTCTTCACCTTTCTCAGCGGCCAATTGGGCACGGCGTGTTCCTTCATGCCGCTCCCTGGCGTCACGCTGCAAGCTGTCCAGCACGGCCTGCGCATCATCGGGCTGGTGAAGGCGGAGGTGGGCACGCGCGAGTTCCATACCGTAGCGCACTTGGTCGGGGGCCAAAGCGTACAGCTCCAGCAGGATGTCGAGCGCCTCTGGGATCAACCCTCCATGGATGTAGGCTTTGGCCAGGTAGAACTGGTTCTCGCGCACGGTGTTCACGCTCGCCTTCTCGGGATCGCTGCCGGGATCCTCGATGTAACCGAGCTCGATCAATTGCCGCAGCGCTTCATCGTCCATCTCCGAAAGCGCACTGTTCGCCTTGGTGCGAGGGTGCATACCGCACTCACCTTCCACGGTGTCCCAAGAACCGATGGTTCCCACAGTGGTCGGCTCCTGGAACACATCGAGCAAAGGCTTGCCGTCCATATCGGTGGCCACCGGCAGACCGAACAGGGTCAGCAGTGTCGGCGTGATATCGAGGAGGCCCGCGCCGTGGATCAAAGCATCCTTCTTGATGCCCGGGCCCTTCACGCAGAAGATCCCGTAAGGACCATGCTCCCACATCGGACCTGCGGGTTCCTTGGGCAGCGCGGTAGGTCGCAAGTGGTCCGCATGGAAACCGTGATCGGAGATCAACATCACGGTGGCCTCCTCACCTGCCAGCTGCAGCAAACGGCCAAGCATCATGTCGTGATAGCGGTATCCGGCGGTAACGACATCGTGGTAGAGTTCGAAGCTGCGTTCCGGGATGAAGGGCCGCCATGGCGGGTGGTACTTCATGAAGCCGTGCTTGAAGTGGTCGATGGCATCGTAGTACACAGCCATGAAGTCCCACGGCTCATGTTCCATGATGTACGTGGCGGCCGCATGCACGGTGGAACATTCCGCCACTACACGCGCGATCGCTTCCAATTCCTTTTCCTTGCCTTGGTCCACCAGGGCGAAGTCCGGAACGAAAGGGGCGATGTGCGCGGCCGTCAGTTCCCCCGGATGGATCCGGAAGTCGGCGAACAACCTGCTCTTCCCGGCCGGATGCACGGTGCCTTGGCGCATGGTCCATGGCTCGGTGATCGGCCGGGTGGCACGCTGGTAGAAGTTGCTCACCATGATCCCGCTGATCGGCTCCGCTGGATGGCTTGGCCACCAGCCCACCACATGCGTTCGCGCACCCTCTTGCGTGAGGATGTTCCAAATGGCCTTTACCCGCCGGTGCAGGTTGGTAATGGGCCGCACTTTGCCGTCCGGCCCTACTTCGGTGAAACCCAGGATGCCGTGCTTGTAAGGTCGCTTGCCGGTGGCAATGGAAGTCCACAGCATGGGTGACAATGGTGGATCCAACGTGGCCAGCCGGCCAATGACACCACCGTTCACCATGCGCTCCAGGTTGGGCATCAACCCTTGGTCGATCAACGGGTTGATGACCCGCCAATCGGCGGCATCCCAGCCGATCAGCAGGACCTTGCGCTTCACGGAATTCGAACTGCTCATGGCTTTTGGGCGGTAGGCGATGTGGGCGGTTTCGCGCGCCGGGCGGCGCGCCACGCCATCAATCCCTTGTAGCCCAAGGCCAGCAGACCGAGCGACCCCTCTGGCGAAACCTCCAGCGGTTTTCCATCCAACGTGGAAAGACGCAGATCCTCGGGACGGATCGGTGGCTCAGGCTTCCGTTCGGGCATGGAGCAAGGTAGCCACGGACCTCTTGCAAATGGCACCGGGCCATCATGGCGCGCAGCTAACGGTCCACCTGCGCAACAACTTCTCGGAATGCGCTCTGTCCGGGGTCTGTGATCCACGGGTGACTTACCGGAGCTGAACGAAAACACCCCACCGGCCGGAACCGGCCTGCCGTGGGGTGTTCGTTCGTTCAGGGGCCACGTCAAGAACCCCTTGGATGATCCGCGACCTTACTCGCAGGCTTCAGGATGGCCGACCATCCGAAGTCATCAGAAGTTGGCGCGCAGGCTGATCGTGAAGTTGCGGCCTGCACCACTGATGCCGCTGGCGAACACGCGGTAGTGCTGGTCGATGATGTTCTCCAACGCCATCTGCAACGACACGCTGCGTGTGAACGCCACGGAAGCACGCGCATTCAGCGTGTACCATGCCGGTGTGCCTTCCGAAGTGGCATAGAGCAGGTTGTCCTCGCTGCCAGCGGCGGTGTTGTATTGGCTCAGCCGTTTCCAACCGTTGTAGACCACATACACTTCACCACGCAGGCGGCTGGCCTGATAGGCAAGTCCAGCGCGTCCGAACACGGGCGGAATGTGATCGAGGGGCTGGTCCACACTGTCCGTCTTGATGCGGGCGTAAGTCCACGTAACACCGCTGTTGAAGCTGAAGTGCTCATCGAACTGTGCGTTGAACTGGCCACTTACGCCATAGAGGTAAGCCTCCCTCTTGTTGGTAAGCGCTGACACATGGCTCAGTGTACCATCATAATCGATGCTGTCCTCGCCGTTCACGGTGAAGTCGTCAACTGTGAGCGCGTTGTTGTACAAGGTGTAGAACCCGTTCAGGTCGACCGTTACGCGCTTGTTGAAGGTTTTGCTCAGGCCCAGTTCGAAGTTGGTGGTGGTCTCGGGTTCCAGGTCCGGGTTGGGCACGAGCACATCACCCGGCACACCGTCGAACACCTTGCCCATGTCGTCCACGTTGGGCGCGCGGAAGCCACTGCTGCCAAGCAGGCTCACACGCCAATCCCGTCCGGGCATGTACATGATGCCGGCGCGCCAGGTGAGCGCACTGCTGTTCTGCGTGTGGGTGCCGTTGAGGAATTGGAACGCGTTGGTATCGGCGAACGTGGCTTCCAACGCCACGTTGGTGAAGCGCAGGCCCTCGCTGATCACCCAATGCTCATTGATCTCCATGGTGTGGCTCAGGTACACCGCCATGTTGTTCATGGTGCTTTCACCCGGATAGCGCGTGGTGCGGTAGGTGATCTCGCCGGTCTCGATGTGCTCACGGTGGGCCTCGCTCTCCACAGCGTTCGCGTAGTACTCGGCGCCGTATCGGAGTTCGTGCTTCCCGGTTCGTTTTTCCAGGTCGAGGTTCACGCCGAACACGGTACAGTGCTCTTCGTTCACCCCCAAACGACTGCTGCCCCAGCCCCGGCTGTTGCGGCTGACGCTGATGTCCTGGTAGCTCGGCGTGAAGCGCAGTTTGCTGAAGATGCCGCTCTCGCGGTCCATCTCCAAGGTGTAGGCCACCAGTATGCGTTTCTGCGGTCCGTAGTACCACTCGGCTTGGACGGGAACATAGCCACCTGCCGTATCGAGAGAGTACTCGGTGAGGCGATCGTAGCGCGGGATATCGGTGCTGGTGCTCAGTTGGAAATTGAGCTGGTGCACCGTGCGCGGACCGCTGCGGATGCGGAGCTTCTCCATCAGGTCGATCTGCTTGTAGGCGGTGCCCAGTTGCACGTTCCAGTCGTCGTTGGGCTTCACCACATCCTCATCGTTCTCGCGCTCCACGTTGAACGGACGCAGGCCCCAATCGCCATGGAACGGGTCGCGGGTGCTGCCGGTGCGGAGGTCGCCGAAATCGCTGGCGGTAATGCTGGTGAAGCTGGCCACGGACCTGCAACGCAGTTCGAGGCCGAGGTGCCCGGTCATCTCCTGTGCGGCCGTCCCGTAACGGAAGAAGGCATCACCGTCCACCTTCATCCCGGTGGTATCGTTGAAGCGGGGTGTGCGGGTGATCATGTGGATGGTGCCGCCCAAAGCATCGCTGCCGTAGGCAACGGAATTGGGGCCGCTCACGATCTCCACCCGGTCCAGCATGCTCTGGTCAACGGATATGATGTCCTGCAAGTGACCGGCACGATAGATCGCATTGTTCATGCGGACACCGTCCACGACGAGCAATACCCGGCTGGCCTCAAAGCCCCGTATCACGGGACTTCCACCGCCGAGCTGGCTTTTCTGGACGAACAAGGAGCCCGTGTTCTGGAGCAGTTCGGCCATGGTCGGCTGGTCCATGAAGGTGATCTCCCGGCGCTTGATCACGTCGATGCGTTCGGGCACATCGCGTCGCTTCTCTTCGAAACGGCTGGCGCTGGTCACCATCTCGTTCAGCACGTTCACCTTGTAGCTGAGGGTGAAGTCCGTGTTCGCGCTCAAGTCGGCATAACTGACCGTGCGCTCAGCGAAGGAGAAGTGGTCCACCCGGATGGCTCCGCAATTTTTCAAGGACGCGATGTCCACGCGTCCATCGGCATTCGTTGTTGCACTGGTGGAGCCCCCTTGTGTACAGGTGAGCAC
>JBATMK010000140.1:0-2953 GCA_049289815.1 Flavobacteriales bacterium | reverse complement strand
GGCGTTACCACCGCACAGCGAGCCCGGCGTTGAACCAGCAAGCGGTCCACCGGACCGTGGGCGGTTCAGGTGAGTTCTGGGGATCGTCCTGATCATCGCGCAGGAGGTGAGCCGGGCCCATGCCGCTGCCCCGCAAGGCGCAGAACGCCACTATGCTGCGGTGCAGCGTATGCAAGTATCGCACGCTCATGTTCCATGCGACCGCACGCGCTTCCGCAGGTATGCGTTCATGCAGACCACGCATCGACAATGTTGCGGCACCGATCCCGGTTTCTATCTCCACTGCATGGACGTCCGTTTGCCAGGGGCGATAGGTACCGTGGAGGTACAAGAGCGAAACGCGCGCTTGGTCCAACGTGTCGAACGCGGAGGTGTAGCCGAGGCGGTCGTATCGGATCCCCATTCCCCAATTGGCGTTGAAGGCATAGCCGAAGCCGAACGTGATGTTGCCACCCCATGCGTTCTCCGCCCCGTATGCCGGAAGAGAGCTGCTGATATTGCCGTACGAGGCCCCGCCCCCCGCCGATATGAGCAGGTTCTTCTTCTTCACCACTTGCGCATTTGCCGCAGGGCCAGGCAGGACCGCGAGCATTGCCAGCAAGTGTAGAGCGCGCTGCATGCGGCCAAAGATGGTGGCACCGCGACCAGCGCCTGAGCGGCCGGTACTTTTGCCCGCCCTGATCGTAGCAATACTGTCGGGGGGCAGTGGTTGAACGCAGGGCCGCATGATCATCATCGTTTCCATCGTCGGTGCATTGGCAGGTGTGTATGTGCTGGTCTGCTTGTTCTACTGGTTCATGCAGGAGCGCATGATCTTCATCCGTTTCCGCCTCCCCCAGCGATACCGATTCCGGTTCAAGCCAGGTCATCCACCTCATGAGGAGCACTTCATAGCGCATGCGGATGGTGCCAGATCGCACGCGCTCATGTTCATCGTGCCGGAGCCCAAAGGCGTGGTCCTTTATTTCCACGGCAATGCAGGCAGCCTGCGGCGTTGGGGTAAGCGGGCACCACGCTTCACCCGATCGGGCTGGAATGTCCTGATGCCCGATCCGCGCGGCTATGGCAAGAGCCGTGGACGTTTGAGCGAGGCCGCGCTTCACGACGATGCCGAAGCCTGGTACCGATATCTCATGCAACATTGGCCACAGGAACGGATCGTGGTCTACGGGCGATCGCTCGGTTGCGCGTTGGCTGTGCCACTTGCTGCCTCCCATACGCCGCGTGCGCTGGTCCTCGAATCGCCTTTCGCCAACCTGTACGATGTGGCGCGCCATTACAGCGCCCTCCTCCCATACCGGCTTTTGTTGCGCTATCCTTTCCGGAGCGACAAGGCCATCCCACGGGTGACCAGTCCGGTGCTGATCTTCCATGGTCAGCGCGATACCGTGGTGCCCTATGCAAGCGCGCTCAAGCTCTACGCCTTGGTGTCGAGCGAAGTGCACCGCGAGATGGTGACGTTCCCCAAGGGCCACCACAGCGATCTGGCGCGGTTCCCACGCTATCGCCGCAAATTGAAGGAGCTGTTGGGGGCATGAAGCAATCGATGGGGGCTTTCCCTAAAACGTGTGAACCGTTCCGGAACACCCGAACGCTCACCGTTCGGCATACGGACACGGTCATACATTCGCCGTCCCAAAAACAGACCGCATGAATTTCCGCATTCTCACCGCCACCGTGGCCGTGATCGTCCTGAGCGCTTGTTCCAACGACGTTACCGGACAGAAAGGGGGCAAGACGAACTTGAAGTCCTCTATGGATTCCGTGAGCTACTCCATCGGCGCCCAAGTGGGCAAGCAGCTAAAGGAGAACCTGCGCCATAGCGAGATCGATTCGTTGAACAACTCCATCCTGGCCGCAGGGCTGCGCGATGCCTTGGACAGCACCATGCTCTTCAGCAGCGCTCTAGCTGATACCGTGGTAAAGGCTTTCGTCATGGAGAAGCAGAAGAGAATGATGGCCGCCGAACAGTTGAAAGGCGAAGAGAACATGAAGGTAGGGGACGCGTTCATGGCGGCGAACGGCAAGAAACCCGGTGTGATCACCACCGCTTCGGGACTTCAGTATGAAGTGCTGCAGCAAGGCACGGGGCCCAAGCCCCTGATCACGGACACCATCAAGGTGAATTACCGCGGTACCACCATCGATGGCAACGAGTTCGATAGCAGCGCAAAACATGGCGGGCCTGCTGAATTGCCGGTGAAGGATTGGATCGCCGGTTTTGTGGAGGTTTTTCAGCTGATGCCTGTTGGTTCGAAGTACAAGGTGTACGTTCCCAGCAACCTGGCATACGGTGCGCAAAGCGCCGGCCCCGGTATCCCAGCCTACAGCACGCTCATTTTCGACCTGGAACTGTTGGGGATCGTGAAGAAGTGATCTCTTCCCTGACCATTGACGAAAGTCCCCGCAAGGAGCCTTTCACGTTCCATCGCGCCGATGCGGGTGAGGCCTAAGGTTGCAACGGCAACACCATCCAGTGCGTGACGTCGGCGAAGAACTTGTTGCTACCGCCTTCGCCCAGCCATAAATGAGGACTGCCCGTATAGCCGGTCTTCGTGGGGTTCTTCACGAAGTGGTCTTTCGCGAATTTCATGATCACAGCGTTGCGCACCTCGCTTCCAGCACCACCGGGCAGGTGGATCGTGTTGTGCGGTAGCCAACACAGCACCCGCTGTCCGTCCGTGGGTAATTGAACGGCGGTGCTGATCCAGGGTCCGTTGGATGCCATGCGATCAGGCCAGTTCGGTGTTCGCGCGCTTCAATGCATCCACCCGTGGGTGCATGGTACGGAACCACAGGGGGGGCAACAGGCTCAGGATCATCATGCCGGGATATCCGGTGGGCAATTGCGCGCCTTCATCCAAGCCTTCCAAGGTCTGGTACTTCTTGCTGGCCTTGTAGTGGTGGTCGCTATGGCGCGTGAGTTCGAAAAGCATCATGCGCCCCATGGGAT
>JBATMK010000139.1:0-31837 GCA_049289815.1 Flavobacteriales bacterium | reverse complement strand
GTCCCGGTTCGACGGGCTCACCGTGACAGTTTTAGCACAAGACGGTCTTCGACTGGCTGGATAGCTACATCGGTAGCAAGAGCACAGTGCGCTAGCGATCGCCTAACCGTTCCGTTTCCCGCGCTGAACGAGCCATACGCCCGCCAGCACGATGGGCCCACCGATCAACTGGTCGGAGGTCACGGGTTCGTTCAACAACACGTAGGCTGCGCCCATGGTTACCATGGGCTGTAGGTATTGGAATGCGGCGCTGCGTTCCGGGCCGAGATCGGCGATGGCATCGGTGTACGCCCACATGGCAATGCCGCTGGCCCCCAAGCCCAGAAAGAGCAGGGCTGTGAGCGATGGTCCATCCGGTGTTGCATGCCAGGAGCCGGTGAAGAGCGCTACGATGAGGTTGGGCACGATGGAGACCAACAGAGCGGTCGCGGATACCCGTAGACCGCCGCTGCGCCTCGCGGGTCCGGCACTGAGCAAGGTGTACGCCGCCCACGAAAAGGTTGTGACCAACATCAACAGGTCGCCGGTGCCGGCTTCAGCGAACTGCGCAGGTCGCGTGGCGGTAAGCACGAACACTCCGGCCGACGCCACAAGGATCCCGAGCCAGCCTATTGCCTGCAGCCGTTGCTTTTGAAAGAGCCAAGCGCCAATAGCGACCACCGCAGGAATGAAGGCGATGATCCATCCGGCGCGGATGGTTGAGGTGCGCTCGATGGCCCAGGTCTGCACCAGCAAGTGCCCGCCGAAGAGCAAGCCGAGCAGGATGACACGTCCTCGGTCAGCCGGTTCTGGAAAGAGCGGTTGGCCTCGCAAACGCAGGATGGCGAAGAGCAAGGCGGCGGCGAGCGCGTTGCGCATCCATACGATCCCGAAGGGCGAGGCCGTACCCAGGGCATAGCGGATGGCGATGAAGGAGCAGCCCCAGAACAGTGTTGCCAGCAAGGCTTTCGCATAACCGCCCCATCCTTGGGTGGCGGTGGTGCTAGGCATTCCGGTGACTTGTCATCCCGTAGCGCCCAGCCTTTCCTCGCTATCGCGCAGGCAGGCCTTGAACAGTTCGGCGCCCATGCCGGGCTTCAGGAACAACCGTCCGAGGGCCGGTGGGCCGTACAGGAAAGCGGATCCACGCTCGGTGGGTTGAAGCGTGTACACGATGGTGTTGCCTTCCTTCAAGGTGTACTCGCACAGGCGCGCAGCGATCAGCTGCATGGTATCGATGCGGTGGATGTTCCACACCTCATCGAGGGGGAGGTAGCCGATGGTGAGCAGCCGGTCCAGTTCGCTGCGCTTCCTTATGGCCGGGTCGTACGTGGGATGGCCGCTCCATGAAAAACCGCTGCCGTCACGGCCGGTGGGAAGCCACAAGGGTTGCACGTCGAACATCATCATGGCGTGCAGTTCCTCAGCGAGTTCCTGCTTCACCATGATCACCTGGTGCAGGTAGTCGTAGAGGAAATAATGCTCGCCGGCCGCTGTGGGCATGCATCCCGAGTACCGTTCAAGCGGGTGGTCGTGCCCGTTGGCTTCCAACAAACCCATTTCGCGCAGCGGGACGATATCGTACGATCCCAGGAAGTCGCTCAACTCTACATGACCCTGCTTGCGCAATTCCTGCAGCAGGTCGTACCTCGCCTCGAACGCCGCGCTTCCCATGGTGCAAAACTGGCACCCCCGACAACGCTTGTAACGGCCGACCGGCGCGGGTTTTACAACGAACGTGTTGATCGGCCCACTAACAATGATGTGTTGATCGGGGCGCTTTGTCCAGGCCTCTCCGCTCCCTTTATGACCCTCTCCTACGGAGAGGGCAGGGTGAGGTCCTGAGGCGCCGCAGGCTCATCTTTGTACCGTCCGGTCCAGTGGCCGGATACCTTTTTCAATGCTCTTTCGTTCCAAGCCCCGAATGCGCTCGTCCTTTCTCCCGACCATCCTCGTCCTGACCGCCTTGGGCCTGCATCCGGCGCGGTCCCAGGCGCAGGTGAGCGAGCTGGGCATCACCGGCGGTGTCACCTACTACATCGGCGACCTGAACACGCGGCATTACTACAACCCCAAGCCCGCCATCGGCCTGGTGTACCGCTACAACTTCAATGAGCGCTACGCCTTCCGCCTGCAAGGCCTGTACGGCCGGTTAGCGGCGTTCGACAGCGATAGCCATGATCCGAACGCCGTGGCCCGTAACCTGAGCTTCACCACCAGCTTATTCGAGGTGGCCGGCTTGCTGGAGGTGAACTTCTTCCCGTACCGGGCTGGTAAGGACAAGAAAAACTGGACACCTTTCCTCTTCGTGGGTGCCGCCTATTTCCGCACCAATCCCAAAGCCGAATTGAACGGCGTGGAGTTCGACCTCGCCCCCTTGGGGACTGAAGGTCAAGGATCCAGCGCCGGAACGAATGAACCCTACGCCTTGGACCACCTGGCCTATCCCTTCGGGGCCGGGATGAAGTTCAACATGCGCCGGGTGGACATCCAGCTGGAGTGGGGCCTGCGTAAGACGAAGACCGATTACATCGACGATGTGAGCGGGAACTACGTGGACAACAGCCTGCTGGAATTCGAGAACGGCGACCTGAGCGCCGCCCTGGCCGATCGCAGCGATGTGGACCGCACCAACGGCGATCCCAATGCAGGCCGCGCCCGGGGCGACGACCACACCAGCGATTGGTACCAGTACACGGGTGTCAGCCTCACCATCCTGCTGGGCGGGGCATTCACCGAGTGCGACGAGCTCTACAAGAGCATGCGGGAGCGCAGGCGATAGGGCTTCCCTCTTCACACTCTTTGCCTTTTCCCTCCCCTGTTCCATCCGGCGCGGAATGCGACCTTCGCGCCCGTGAACAAGGGGGACACCACCGCACTGGATGCACTGCTCGCCCGCATTGACCGGCAGCGCGTACCCAAGCACGTGGCCATCATCATGGACGGCAATGGCCGCTGGGCCAAGGAGAAGGGCGAGGAACGCATCTTCGGCCATAGCAACGGTGTCCGCTCGGTGCGCGAGGCCCTCACAGGTGCCTCGGAAGTAGGGGTGAAGTACCTGACCCTCTACGCGTTCAGCACCGAGAACTGGAACCGGCCCCGGGCCGAAGTGGATGCCCTGATGGACCTGCTCGTGCGCACCATGGCCAGTGAGCTGGAAGAACTGATGGCCAACGGGGTACGCCTCAATGCCATCGGTGACCTGGAGAGCTTGCCCAAGGACTGCCACGACACCCTCTTCGAGAGCATGCGCGCCACGGCGAACAATACGCGCATCACCCTCACGTTGGCGCTCAGCTACAGCAGCCGTTGGGAACTACTGCGCATGGTGAAGCTCATTGCCAGCGACGTACGTGATGGACGGACCAGCGTGAACGAGATCGACGAAGCCATGGTGGAACGGCAGCTTACCACGTACGGGATGCCCGATCCTGAACTCTTGATCCGCACCAGTGGCGAGCAACGCATCAGCAACTTCCTGCTCTGGCAGATCGCTTATGCCGAACTGCATTTCAGCCCGGTGCTGTGGCCCGATTTCGATAAGGCCACACTCTTCAATGCCATCCTCGACTTCCAGAACCGCGAGCGCCGCTTCGGGCTCATCAGCGAACAGGTGAACCCATGATGCCTTCCTCTCGAACGATCACAGGCTTCAGCCGGCAACTTGGGTCGGTGCTCGTGGCGGCACTGCTCAGCTTCACCGCCCAAGCCCAGGTCCTGACCGGGCCGGTGCTCGATGCCAATTTCGCTAAGGAGTATGAGATCGGCGGTATCACCGTGAGCGGCGCCGATCATACCGATGCCAACGCCGTCAAGCTCTTCACCAATCTGCAAGTGGGGGAGAAGGTGATGGTGCCGGGGCCGAAGATCACCGACGCCATTGAGCGCCTTTGGAAGCAGCGCCTTTTCGCCGATGTGCGGATCGAAGCCGCGGAGATACGCGGCAGCGTGATCTTCCTGAACGTCATCGTGCAGGAGAACCCTAAACTGAGCCGCTTCAAGTTCAACGGGGTGACCCGCGGCGATGCGGAGAAGTTGCGCGACGCTTTGAACCTGCAGGCCGGGCGCCAGCTGAACGCAACGTTGATGAACGATGTGCGCATGTTGGTGAAGAGCCACTACGTGGAAAAGGGCTTCCTGAACACCAAGGTGGAGCTGCGGCATTTCCCCGATTCGCTGATGGCCAACGGCGAGATGCTCTTCATCGATGTGACCAAGGGCCCCCGCGTGCGCATCAAGGATGTGGAGTTCACCGGCAACAACAACATCAAGGACCGCCGCCTGCGCCGGGCCATGAAGGAGACCAAGCGCAAGCGCTGGTACAACATCTTCGGCACGAGCAAATTCAACAAGGAAGAGTACGAGGCCGACAAGGACAAGGTGATCGAGCTGTACAACAGCAAGGGCTTCCGCAATGCGAGCATCGTGAAGGACACGATCTACCAGGTGAGCCCGAGGCGGATCAAGATCGGCATCGCCCTGGACGAGGACCGGCGGTTCTATTTCCGCAACATCACCTTCACCGGCAACACCAAGTACAAGACCGACACGCTGGAGGACATCCTCAGCATCAAGCGCGGCGACATCTACAACAAGGCGTTGCTCGAAAGCCGGCTCTACATGAGCCAGACCTCGCGCGACATCAGTTCGCTCTACATGGACCACGGCTACCTGAGTTTCTACCCCGATCCGGTGGAACTGGTGACCGAAGGCGACAGCATAGACCTGGAGATCCGCATCCGCGAGGGCAAGCAGTACCGCATCCGCAATGTGATCATCAAGGGCAACACCAAGACCTATGATCATGTGATCCGCCGCGAGATCCGTACGCGTCCCGGTGATCTGTTCGACCGCAGCGATGTCCTGCGCAGCCAGCGCGACCTGGCCACACTGGGCTACTTCGATCCCGAGAAGCTGGGCGTGAACCCCGTGCAGGATCCGCGCACCGGCTTGGTGGATCTGGAGTACACCGTGGAGGAGAAACCGAGCGACCGCCTGGAAGTGAGCGGTGGTTATGGCGCGAGCCGCTTGGTGCTTTCCCTCGGGCTTTCGTTCACCAACTTCAGCATGCGCAACCTGTTCAAGAAGGACGCATGGAGCCCTCTTCCCGCCGGTGACGGGCAAACGCTGAACCTACGTGTGCAGACCACCGGGCGCTACTTCCAGAGTTACAGCATCAGTTTCGTTGAGCCCTGGCTCGGCGGCCGCAAGGCCAATTCGCTCAGTATTTCCGGCTACTACAACGTGCAGACGAACGGCAAGGACCGCGAGGACCCGACCCGGCAGAAGTTGGAGATCATCGGTGCCACGCTCGGCTTGGGCAAGCGCCTCACGGTGCCCGACGATTACTTCATCCTGCGGCACAGCATCAGCTACCAGCGCTACATCCTGAACAACTACACCAGCCTTTTCAGTTTCAGCAATGGTACCAGCAACGTGCTGGCCTACCAGATCAGCCTCAACCGCAACTCCATCGACAATCCCTTCTTTGCCCGGCAGGGAAGCAGCATCCTTTGGAGTGTGAAGGCCACCGCACCGTACAGCGCGTTCCAGGGCAACAGAGATTTCGCCGGCCTGAGCGACCAGCAGCGGTACGAATGGCCCGAGTTCCACAAATGGAAATTCACCACGCAATGGTTCACGCGCCTCACGCGCCAGAAGGCCGGACATGAACTGGTGTTGATGGCCCGCGCCGGTTTCGGTTTCATCGGCCGGTACAACAAGGCGCTCGGCGATTCACCCTTCGAGCGCTTCTACCTCGGCGGTAGCGGCCTCAGTGGGTTCAGCTTGGACGGGCGCGAGATCATCGCTTTGCGCGGATACGATGACAACACGCTTACCGAACGTCTTGGTGGCCGTGTCGTGGGTTCGCAGTTCATCTCCAAATACACCACCGAACTGCGGTTCCCCATTTCGCTCAACCCCAGCGCCACGATCTACATGCTCGGTTTCGTTGAAGCCGGCAACACCTGGAACAGCATCGATCGCTACGATCCCTTCGCACTGTACAAGAGCGCCGGGTTCGGTTTGCGCTTGAACCTGCCCATGTTCGGGCCCATGGGCCTGGACTACGGATGGCGATTGGATGACGTACCCTCGGCACCCAGCATGGCGAAGGGACAGTTCCACTTCTCCATCGGCATCGATCTTGGCGAACTCTGAGCGGCTCAACCTACTTTCGACACCCTTCAACATGAAGCGTTCCATCATCTTCTCCACAGCCCTGGTAGCTGCGTTCGCCTTGGGTTCCACGGCGCAAGCGCAAACACGCATAGCCTTCGTCGATACCAAGTACATCCTGGAACGGATGCCTGAATACGAAGCCGCGCAGCAGGAGTTGGATCGCGTGAGCGCCCAGTGGCAGACGGAAGTCGAAGAACGCCATGCCATGATCAAGCGCATGCGCGATGCATACAACGCCGAGGCCATCCTGCTCACCGAGGAGATGAAGAGCAGCCGCCAGGAGGACATCGAAAAACGCGAGCGCGAGGCGCGCGACCTGCAGAAAAAGCGCTTCGGTGTAGGGGGCGACATCTTCAAGAAGCGCCAGGAACTGATCCAACCGATCCAGGACCAGATCTATGGGGCCGTGAAGGAGGTGGCAGGCACCAACTACGTGGCCGTGTTCGAGCTCGGCGGTGCCAGTGGCATCCTGTTTGCCAACCAGAAGTTCGACAAGACCGGAACGGTCATGCGCAAGCTCGGGATCAAGGACGACAAGGATGGCGATAGCGGCAACACCCGAGGCAACGATGAACAGGAGGGCGATGGTGGAGGAGATGACCCCAAAGACCCCCCGAAGGAAGAAGCCCCGCGAGGCGGTGGCAATGAAGGTGGTGGCACCATCGGTAAACCCTGAGAACATTACGGCGACCCCGGCCCCATGTCCTCTCCAGTTCAGGCGGGCAATGCAAGGCCGGGAGTGACAAAACCCCAACAACCCCCAGATCCCAGATGAAGAAGTTCCTTACCGCAGCAGCACTCGTGATCGCGTCCATGCCCGCCATGGCGCAAGGCAAGCTCGGCCATATCGATATGAAGTCGCTGATGCTTGCACTGCCGGAGCGCGCAGGTGCAGAAGCGAAAATGCAGGAGGTGGCAAAGGGTCTGGATGCCCGGATCAAAGCCATGGGTGCTGAATACGAGGCGCGCGTGGCCGAACTGCAGGCCAAGCCCGACATGACCCAGACCGAAAAGGACATGGCGCGGCAGGAGCTCTCCGACATGGAACAGCGCATCACCACCGCCCAGGAGAAGGCCCAGGACGATCTGGCCAAGCTGCAGGATGAACTGCTGAAGCCCATGGTGGACCGGGCCAATGGCGCGGTGAAAGCCGTGGCAGAGGAGGGCAACTACACCTACATCTTCGATAGCAGCGTGGGCATCGTGCTCTACTTCGAGAAAGGCGACGATGTGATGAGCAAGGTGAAAGCCAAGTTGGGCATCCAGTAGATCCATGGCCAGTTCGGGCGATCCACGGCCCATCGGCATTTTCGATAGCGGCATCGGCGGCCTCACGGTCACCCAAGCCATACGGCAGGCGCTCCCGCACGAGCGCCTGCTCTATTTCGGCGACAATGCACATATCCCCTATGGCGCGAAGACCAATGAGGAGATCCTGGGTCTGAGCAGGGGCATCACCCATGCGTTGCTCGAGCAAGGCTGCAAGTTGATCGTGATCGCCTGCAATACCGCGAGTGCCGCCGCCCTCAAATCCCTGCGTGCAGAGCTTCCGAACGTGACGTTCGTTGGAATGGAACCCGCCGTGAAACCGGCAGTGGAACACACACGCACCGGTGTAGTGGGCGTGATCGCAACCGTTGCCACGGTGCAGGGCGAGGTGTTCGCAAGCGTCGTGGAACGCTTCGCCCAGGACGTCAGGGTCATCAAACAGTCCTGTCCCGGACTTGTCCTGCAGATCGAGGCCGGTGAATTCGCAGCGCCGAAGACCGAGGGGATGTTGCGTGGTTGGCTGGAGCCCATGGTTGAGCAAGGCATCGATGCGTTGGTGCTCGGTTGTACGCATTATCCCTTCGTACTGCCGTTGATCGAACGCATTGTCGGATCAGGAGTGCGTGTGATCGATCCCGCACCGGCGATCGCACGGCGCGTGGAGCATGTGCTGCGCGGGATGGATGCCCTGGCGGACGGAGAACAAGCCGGTGAACTACGGTGCTACACCAGCGGTGAACCGGAGGCATTCCGTGGGTTCCTTCAGCATTTGGGGATCACCGATGCCCCGGTAACCCAAGGGCAATGGACCGGGGAGGAGCTCAGCCTTCCTTGTACCAGCTCGCGTACTTGAGGTAGTTGCCGGCGATCCGCTCTATCTCGTTCCGGCTCAGTTCTTCACCCACCTCGCGCACGCGTTTCCCGGGAACGCCCGTGACCAAACTGCCGGGTGCGATGCGAGTGCCTTGCAACACAACGGCACCGGCGGCGATCACACTGCCTTCGCCGATCACCGCGTGGTCCATCACGATGGCTCCCATGCCGATCAGCACCTTGTCGTGGATGGTGCAGCCATGGACGATCGCGCCGTGCCCGATGCTCACATCGCTACCGATGGTGAGCGCGGCGCGTTCATAGGTGCAGTGCAACATCGCCAAGTCCTGGATGTTGGTGCGGTCACCGATGCGGATGCTGTTCACATCACCTCGGATAACGGCATTGTACCACACGCTGCATTGCGAGCCCATCACCACGTCGCCGATCACCACGGCCGTTTCGGCCAGAAAGCAATCGCTCCCGAATGTGGGAGCGGTGCCGTTGAGCGTACGCACCAGGGCCATGTCTATGGCTTCGGTTTGCCGCAGCCTTCCTTCTTGCAACAGGTCGGAAGCTTGTTCCACGCTGCTTCATCAGCTGGGATGCTATCGGCCATGTAGCCGAGCTTGCTGATCGCCGTGCGGATCTTCTCGGGTGTGGTCTTCCTGGTGTCGTATTGCACGTGCACCACCGCATCGTCCAGGCGCACTTCCACTTTCTGCACTCCCTTCTCGTAGATCAGTTCCGATTCGATGGTCTTCACGCACATGTCGCAGATGGCCGTGCTCTTCACATCGAGCGTGTCGATGTTCTTTTGGGCGGTCGCCGATGCCCCGATCAGGAGCAGTGCGGCGGTGAGGATGTTCTTCATGGGTTCGTTGTTGCGCCTGTCACCCCGGCCTTGAGCCGGGGTCGCGACCTTACTGTTTCGGTTTCTTTTTCAATGCGTAGCGGAGCCCCCCGTAGAACATGCGCCCGTTGGTGGGGCCCCAGATGATGCTGGCGTCAAAGTCCGGGCCGAACGGCTGTTCCGGCGCGATGATCTGCGGATGCTGCATGAAGTCGGTGATGTTCTCGCACCCAAGGTAGAGTTCGAGCGGACCGAATACCCGGCTCAGTTGAGCGTGCAACAACATGTAGTCGGGCGCACGTTCGGTGAAATGGTGGGCGCTTGCGTTGTCCGACAGGTCAGGCAGGCGGCTGGAGCCGAACCAATTGAGCGTGATGTCGAAGCGCCACTTCTCATTAGGGCTGGTGAAGGCCAGGTCGGCCATGGCCCGGTGCTCCGGGACGAACGGCCGCGATAGCAATTGCCCATTGTCCGTGGTGCGCGCATCGTACCAACGGTACGCGACCTTCAGTTGCAAAGGCTTCACCAACTCCACCTGCAGGTCTGCCTGCACCGTTGTGGCGTACGAGGATCCGCGCAGGTTGTACAGTCTGAGCTCGTGCGCGCTGGCATCCATGTCAGCCACCACCTGATCGGTGAATTCGGTACGGTAGCCATCGACGTTGAAAGCCCATTTACGCCGCATCCACTTGAACTTATGCGTGAACGCCACGCCGAAGTTCCAGCTCTGTTCCGCCTTGAGTTCTTCTTCCACGATCACCGTGCGCGAGCTGGCCAATGCCGATGCGTTCTCGACATATGGGTTCGCACTGCGCCAGCCGCTGCCACCCGAAGCGCGCAATGCGGTGAGCGGTCCCAGGTCGTACTTCAAGTGCAAACGTGGCGAGAGGAAGTTGCCGTAGTGATCGTTCATGTCGAACCGCAACCCGCTCACCGCGGTGAAGCTGCCACGCTTCAGTGTGTGCTCGGCAAAGACCCCGGGTATCCGCTCGGTGCGCCCGAAGGTGCTGTCCATGTATTGTTCGCTGAAGTCCGCATAGTTGAAGCTGAGACCTGTCTTCAATTGGTCGTTCCCATCGCGCAGCAATTGCTGGAAGATGGCGCTGAACGATCCGCTGTGCTCCAAGCCCGTATGCGTGCGATGCCCGAACTGCGCGTCCAATGTGTGCTGCCGGAAGTTGCCGATCAGGCCGATGCTGCGGGTCGCATTGTTCTTGAACACGAAGCCCCCCTTCGCGAACACATCGACGAGCTCGTTGGTGATGCCGACCGGGTATCCGACGATCTGCGGGCCTAGATCTTCATCACGCGTGACCTGTCCACCGCGGCGGTCATCGAACACATAGCGGACACCGATGTGGGCATCGCTGCCGTCGCCATGGTATTCCACCCGATCCAGGATGTTGATGCGCTTGTTCAACACGTTGTCCAGGAAGCCATCCTTGTTGTCATCCAACTCGGTCTCGTTGAAGTTGCCGTGCACCATGAGCAGGTTGTGCCATGCGCTGTCCAGTCGTTGTGCCGAATGCACGTTCGCTTCGTAACGGCCTTGGGCATTTGCGTACAGGTTCACGAAAAGCGGTTCCGCGGAGCTCGGTTGCAGCATCGATAGATCGATCTGGCCCGTCATGCTACTGTAGCCGTTCACCACGGGGCCGGTGCCCTTGCTCACGTTGATGCCCTGGATCCATGGGCCGGGCAACAACGTCAACCCGTAGCTGCTGCTGAGGCCGCGCAGGAAGGGGATGTTCTCCACGCTGATGAGCGCATACTTCCCGTCCAGCCCCAGCATCTTGATCGCCTTGGTTCCGCTCACCGCATCAGCGTAGCTCACATCCACCGTGGCGTTGGTCTCGAAGCTCTCGCTCAGGTCGCAGCAGGCGGCCCGCTTCAATTCCTTCTGGCCGATGCGCTCCATGTTCATGGTGCCTCGCGTGTCGAGCTGCGTGCCTTGTGTGCGTTCCACGATCCGCGCCGTACCCAGTACCACAACGGGCTCCAACGTGAAGCTGATCGCAGTGGCCGGCAGTGCGTTCAACAGCAACGTGTCGTTCGCATAGCTGTTCGATGTGGCCACCAACTTGGCTGGCCACGCTTCCGGGGCATTGATGTTGAAGTGCCCTTCCGCGTCCGCTTCCGCGGCGATCTGCGTGCCCGCCCACAGTACGGTGGCGAAAGGCACGCTCACCGTGCCATCGGCCTTTCGGCCGCGCACGGTGCCCTCAATGCCCTGGGCCACCGCGTTGAGCGCTGCCAGTGCAATGAGCAGGATGGTGAACGATATTCTTGAGTGCATTGCTTCTTTCCTGTTGAATGAAGGGAACGGGCCCAGCTCAACCGATCCGCTGTTCAGCGGGGACGGGCTCTGGAAAGAAGCGGCTTACAACAAGAGGGAACACTGGAGGCTCAACCGTTCGGGAGCCTTGCGAGGTGGTGCGCGGTCGGTGCCCGATTCGTCCACAGGGGCGGCCAGGATGGTCTCGGGTTCCGGCACCAGCAACGCCACTACCGGGAGCGAAACCACCAGCTTGACAGGTGCTCCCACGGTATGGTCGCTCACTTGGGCGCTGGCCTCGGTGTGCACACAACAGGTCGAGCGCAGTTCGGGACCACCACCTGGTGTTTCATTGTCGCAGCAGGCGTCAAAATGACCAACCTCAACAACACTCCGCCCACTGTGCAAGCAAGTGGTGCGGCAGAGCGCAGGAGCCAAGGCCGCCACCAGCAATAGCAGCGCCGCGAGGAAGGTGCCGAGGCGGTTCGTACGTAGCTGGTTCATGGTCGGGGCCAAAAATAGACGGCTGTTCGTGGAGTGATGGGCCTTGAACGTTAATGTCCTTGAAAGGCTGCGCAACCCATGCCGCTACCTTTGACCCGTCATGGAAACCGCCAACCGCAAAGCCTTTACGGTTTACGCTGAGAGCACGCCGAACCCGGCTACGCTGCGCTACGTCACCAACTTGCCGCTGCTGCCCGATGGCCGCATGCTCGAGTTCACGGCGCCGGATGAATGCGTGAACATATCACCGCTGGCCGAGAAGATCTTCAACCTGCCCTTCGTTACCGGGGTGTTCCTCGGCAGCAACTTCATCACCGTTACCAAGAACAACAGTGTGGATTGGGACCTGGTGCAGATGGAATTGCGCGAGTACATCCAGGACTACCTCCGCGAGGATGGTCGTGTGCTCAACACCGACATCAACGCGGTGGACATGAAGAAGGCGGAAGAACGCGCGGTGAGCCACGCCGAACCAGCCACGGAGGACGATGCCAAGATCATAACGGTGCTGGATGAGTATGTGAAGCCGGGAGTCGAAGGCGATGGCGGGCACATTGCTTTCCGCTCGTTCAAGGAAGGTGTTGTTACCGTGCAGTTGCAAGGTTCCTGCAGTGGCTGCCCCAGCAGCATGGTCACGTTGAAGGGTGGTATCGAGAACCTGCTGAAGCAGATGGTTCCGGGCGTGCGCGAGGTGGTGGCGGAGGAGCTTTGAAGGCATTTTTCCATGTGACCATGTGTTCATGGCGTTGATGGGCACATGGTCACATGAGCAAATGGCCACATGTGCATTTCCCCCTTCCTCCGCATCCTATGATCAAACACAACGATCATGGGACACAGACTTCTTCTTCCGGCGGTCTTCGCGCTGAGCGCGCTGGTCGCCAACGCCCAGAACATGGGCGAGATACGCGGGCGGGTGCTTGACGACCAAAAAGCGCCCATACCCGGTGCGTACGTTGCCGCTCAGTTGCCCAATGGGGCTGTAGGAACATACGCCGATGACCACGGCCGCTATGTCATCAAACCGCTTGACCCCGGCTCTTACCACATGGTCTCCAAAGCACTCGGCTTTGAGGAGTGGAACGGCGAGGGCATCACCGTCTACCCCGATCAAATGACCAAGGTCGATGTGCGATTGAAGCCGAAGGTGTCAGTGCTCGGTGAGCACAAAGTGAAGGGCCGCCCCGCGGATTACGTGCATCGTCGTCCGTTGATCGATCCGGAGCAGACCACACGGCAAACCTTGCTCGCAAGCGAATTCGACCGTGATCCGAACATCAAGAACCCAGTGCAGTTCATCAGCAAGAGCTTCATAGGGGTAACGGCTTCACGCAACAATGAAGGCCTCCACTTCAAGGGCAGTCGTACCGAGAACATGGCCAGCTTCATCGATGGTGTGCGCATAGCCGGCGGTCTACCGAGGATCCCCAGCAGTGCCATAAGCAGTGTTACCGTGTACACTGGCGGGCTGCCGGCCAAGTACGGCGATGTGACCGGCGGGGTGGTGGTGATCGAGACCAAGACTTACCAAGAGCTTTGGGCGCAGGCCCGCGCCGCCCAGCTCCGCCAGGAGTTCGAGGAACGGAAGGCGCTGGAAGAACAAGAGCAACCACCTTTGGAGCAACGGGAAGAGTGAATGTTCCTGCGGCGGAAACAGCATCAAGCAAGCAGTGATGAGGACCTGGTCAAGGCGATCAAAGCCGGCCGCTCCGAAGCGCTGGGCGTACTCTGGGATAGGTACGCCCACCTGCTTTTCGCCGTGGGTATGAAGTACCTGAAGGATGTTGAAGCTTCAAAGGATGCAGTGATGAACGTGTTCACGGAACTGCCCGGTCTGATCGCGCGCCATGAGGTGCGCAATGCCGGTGGCTGGCTGCACACGGTAATGCGCAACCACTGCCTGATGCAACTACGCGGCGCGAGACAATTCACGGAGATCAACGGCACGCAATACGATGAAGCCGATGATCTGTTGGCAGCGCACTTGGAGAACGAAGAAATGATCCGCCGCATGGAGCATGCGATCGATGAACTGAACGATCAACAGCGCAACTGCATCAAGCTGTTCTACTTGGATCGGCTCAGCTATGCGGAAGTGGGCGAGCGCTTGAACATGGCCTTCGATGCCGTGCGCAGCAATATCCAGAACGGCCGGCGCATGCTGCGCATGATCTTGGAACGCGGCGATACTCCAAAAGCAACATGACGATGCAACACTTGGATCGATCGCTGCTGGAACGTTATGCGCATGGGCATGTGCTCGGCGCTGAAGCGCACGATGTGGAGTTGCACCTGGAACGTTGCGCGCTCTGCCGCGAAGCCGTTGAAGGTCTGGCCAGCAACAAGGCGCACCTTCCGGAATGGCAGAACCCGCATACCCGTTCCGCGCACCCTTGGATGCGGCCGACGCTGATCGTTGTTGCCGTTGTTGCCATCTCCATCGTGCCCTGGCTGTTGCCCAGTCACGACGATGATGTGCTGCTGACCACGGGTGCGATCGAAAGCCCCATGGCAACAACGGACATGGGATCCGTAGAGGATACCGCGCTTACCATCATGCTACCCAGCGAAACGGAGATCGCAGCCGCCATGCAGATCGTTCCCGCCATGCAGATCGGCCACGAACCGATCGGGAGCAAGCCCCCGCTGAACCCAGCGGATATCGTGGTGCAACGCGATACTATTTTGATCGCGGAAGTCCAGCCCGTTGAAGTGGATCCGGATCCGATCATTCCCACGGACGGGGCGGAGAAGGAGGAGCACGTTCCTATCGCCGCTACACCGCGCGACTCCCGCCAGCTCATCTTCCTCCACAACCTCAAGCTGGTCCATCCGCAGGAGCTGTACGGGGAAACCGCACCGTCCATCACCGATCTGGGCGTGAGTGCGCGCTTCGCTTCATCCGAAGAACAGGCCGCCGCCGAACCGGAAACGCGTCCTGTGCAGTACCTCGATCATTTCGATGCTGCGCTTGCTGCCTTTGCGCGCAGCGATCACAAACGTGCCCTCACCGACCTGCGCATCGTGCTGGCGCAGTATCCTGATGATATCAACGCACTGTTCTACACCGGCCTTTCGTGCTACAACCTGGGATTGTTCACCAAAGCCGAACGCTACTTCGCACGGGCTGCCGCTCACCCGGTGCGCACGTTCGATGAGGAGGCGCTGTGGTACCAAGCACTCAGTGTCGAACGATCGGAAGGCACGCTGGCTGCCGAGCCACTCTTCGTTGCGATAGCCAACGGTGGTGGATTCTACGCCGCACAAGCGTTCGCGAAGCTCAAGTGATCGTTCATCGTGCAGGTTCCGCCCGGCGTTGGTGGTCCGGGCGAGCGTTTACATTTGGTCGCACCGCCCCGCATGCAACCCGCGCTGAAGGAAGAAGGAGAGTTCAAGTACATCGAGGTCGGTGACGGGCCGCCGTTGATCTTCCTGCATGGGCTCTTCGGTGCGCTCAGCAATTTTGCCGGCCCCATCGATTTCTTCAGCAAGCGCTACCGGGTGGTGATGCCCATGTTACCACTGTATTCGCTGCCCATGCTGAATACGAACGTCCCGGCCTTGGCCGATTTCCTCGATCGGTTCATCACCTATAAGGGCTTCAGCGGGATCAACCTGTTGGGGAATTCGCTCGGTGGGCATGTGGCGCTCGTTTACTGCACCAAGCATCTGAGCAGGTTGCGGACGCTCATCCTCACGGGCAGCAGCGGGCTGTACGAGAATGCCTTCGGGGGCGGCTTCCCGCGGCGCGAGGACAAGGAGTACCTACGGGCCAAGATCGCTTTGACTTTCCACGACCCCCGTCATGCCACAGATGCATTGGTTGAAGAGTGCTATGAAACGGTGAACGACAAGGCCAAACTCATCCGCATCCTTTCACTGGCCAAGAGCGCGATCCGCCACAACATGGCCAAGGACCTGCCGAACCTGAAGCTGCCCGTTTGCCTGATCTGGGGCAAGCAGGACACCATCACCCCGCCGCACGTTGCGGAGGAATTCCATTCGCTGATCCCGGGGAGCGAACTTTTCTGGATAGACGAATGCGGCCACGCTGCCATGATGGAACATCCGGACGCCTTCAATGCCATCGTGGACAATTGGCTGGCGAAAACGCTTGCGCAGAAGTCGTGAGTGATGAGTGGTGAGTGACGAGTCTATTGCGCTCGCCACTCACCACTCGCCACTCATCACTCATCACTCTCCTCCATGCACACCCTCCAAGCAGAACACCTCGGCAGCGGCCGCAAACCGGAGCACTGGCCCAAGCCAACGCTTCCGGAGTATGCGTTCATAGGGCGCAGCAATGTTGGGAAGAGCCGTTTGGTGAACATGCTCGTCGGGATCAACAAGCTGGCCCGCGTGAGCAACACGCCGGGGCGTACGCGCAACGTGGAGCACTTCAAGATCCAGGGCACATCGAAAGGTATTGAAGGAGAATGGCTGCTTGCTGATCTGCCGGGCTACGGTTTCGCGAAAGTGAGCCGGGACGAGCGCGCTACCTGGCGGGCCATGATCGATGCATACCTGTTGGAGCGCGAGAACCTGCAATGCGTTTTCCTGCTGGTGGATACCCGCCTAGAACCGCAGAAGAACGACCTGGGCATGATCGGCTGGCTCGGCGAGCACGGCATCCCGTTCGCGATCGCCTTCACCAAGAGCGACAAGATCAGCCAGCCGCAGGTGATGAGCAGCGTGGCGCTTTACAAGAAGGTGCTCAAGAAGACCTGGGCCAAGCTGCCCATGCTCTTCATCACCAGCGCCGAAACACGGAAGGGACGGGAGGAACTGCTGGAATACATCGCCAGCATCAACGCGGATTGGGGGAAGTAGATGAGTCGTGAGTCGTAAGTGATGGGTCATGAGCACGTCGGACCCACGACTCATCACTCACGACCCTCCCTTCACCCCCAGCATGTGCTCCGCGAAATAGCCGCCGAAATCGCGCATCTGCGCAGCCATCTTGCCTTCGCCGGTGGCCCGTTCGAACGTGTCGGCCATGGTGAGGATGTTCTGGTGGAAGAACGACTTCATCTCATCCGTGGTCATGGCCTTCGTCCACAGGTCGATGCGGAGCGTGTTCTGCTCTTTCGCGTCCCAAAGACTGATGAGCGTGCTCTTGCATTCGCTCTTCGCACTGGCGTCATCGGCCTCCCACTCAATGCGTTCGGGCACCTTGTTCTCGTCGAGCGTGATGGTGAAGCGGATCTGGGAAGTGGCCATTCAAGTTTCAAGTTTCAAGTCCCAAGTCCCAAGTCCCAAGTAGCCCATGTTGAAGCTTGGGACTTGGGACTTGAAGCTTGAAGCTTCATCTGGGTTTGTACGTCTTCAATATCTCCTTCGCATCGGTGAGCGCGAAGAGCTGCGCGAAGGTGAGGTCGGGGTTGTCGGCCATGTAGGCCTGCACCATGCGGTAGCCGATCCATTCCCCGACATGTCCGGGGCTTTCGCGCGGGAAACCATTGGTGAAGGGCGCATCGTTGAGGATCCGGCCCACGGCTTTCTCCTCCTTGCTGAAGAGCAGTTCATCGTTGACGATCTTCTGCCACATCATGTATTCGTTCCCCTCGCACCACTTCAACTGTTCGGAGGTGAAGGCGAAGCGCAGCAACGGATCGGTATCGGGCATCACCATTTCCAGCAACACCATCACTTTGCCCACTTCCACCAGGTTCGTCAGCAGGTCCTCGCCGCGCACATCGCGCAGCCAGTGCACCATCAGCCAGCCCTTCACCGCCCCGGGCGCCAGCATATCTGGCCGCATGCGGTCCTTCACATACTGGGGAAAGCTCTCCGGAGCGAGATAGGAGATCACCTTTTGTTCGGGTCCGATGAACCATTCCGCACCGATGCCGAGGTCGCTGTCGGTGGGATACAGCCCGTAGTTGAAGCCGCTGTTGAACACGATCACCCGTGGTGTGATGCTGTCCGGGAAAACTGCCTTCAACCGCCCGAACGCTTGTTGCATGTCGGCCCGTTGAATGCTCAGATCACCGAATACACTGTCGATGGCGGCCTGCGCTTCCATCCAATCCGGATCACTGGTGAACGTGTTGAGTGCCAACGGCAGTCGCGGGTCGTCCAAGGCTGCCGCCTGCAGGATGTCCTCCACATAAAGCTGCCAGAACGGACCGAGTTCGGCCTGCATCCGCAAGCAGGTGCCCGCCATGCTGTCCGGGGCTGTGCGGAACACCGCATGGTCGAGCCGTACGAGTTCCACATCGACGGGAACAGGCTCGATCGTTTTGTGACTTTCTCCGGTGCACGCCGTCAACAACAGGCTGAAAACAACAACGGCGAAGGCCATCGCTCGACAGACCCCGCCGCTACATTCGCACCGTATCACCATGAACGACAAAACTATGAGAAAGGCATCCGCAGCTCTGGCTTTCGTACTCGCCATCGCCAACAACGTCCATGCACAGAACGAAGGCCGCTCCGTGCGGCTCGGGCTTTCGATCGCTCCGAACATGGGCTGGATCAAGCCGACGGGCAAGTTGGTCGAAAGCGATGGTTCCCGTCTGGGGTTCCGGTTCGGGTTGATGACCGACTTCCTCCTCGGCAAGAACGCCAACTATGCTTTTGCGACAGGCATCTACCTCAACAACGTTGGGTTCAAGTATGCCAGGGACTATGGCTATACAACGACCACTGTTGAAGTGAACGGACCGGACACGACAACCGTTACCACTGCGCATACCGCTTCGGAAGCAGGCACTTTGAAAATGCAATACGTGGAGATCCCGCTCAGCATCAAGTTGAAAACCAACGAGATCGGCTACATGACCTACTTCGGGCAACTCGGCTTCGATACCGGGTTGCGCGTTGCAGCCAAAGGCGATTATGAGACGGTGCGCCATGACGGCACAGTGAACCTGGATAATGAGGATGCGAAAGACAATGTCTCCGAATTGCGCATAGCGTTGTTGGTCGGTGCCGGATTCGAGTACAATTTCAGCGGCAACACCTCGGCTTTGGTGGGCCTCAAGTACAGCAACGGATTCACCAACGTGTTCGACAACGACGATCTGGGACAGGCCAAGCTGCACTACGCAGAGCTGACCTTGGGCGTGCTGTTCTGATCCACATCATGAACCTTGGAAGCCCTGTCCTGATCTATCGGGACAGGGCTTCAACTTGAGATAGCATGCAGACGGAAAAAGTCATCGCGCACATCGTCCGATGGTTGAAGGACTACTGCACCGATAGTCGTCAGTCAGGATTCGTCATCGGCCTCAGCGGTGGCATCGACAGTGCCGTTACCAGCGCACTCTGCGCACGCACCGGTCTGCCCACTTTGTGTGTGGAGATGCCTATCCACCAAGCTCCGTCGCATGTGCTACGCGCTCATGAGCATGTGAAGTCGCTTGAAGGGGACTATCCCAATGTGCGCATGGAAAGGGTGGATCTCACACCCACTTTCCTCACGATCGCATCCGCATTGCCCCGCGTTGCGGATGACGCTGCGGTTCAGTTGGCACTTGCGAACACCCGTGCACGATTGCGTATGACTGCCCTTTACCACTTGGCTGGAATGCACAAGTACCTGGTGGCCGGCACTGGCAACAAGGTGGAGGACTTCGGGGTCGGCTTCTACACCAAGTACGGCGATGGCGGTGTCGACCTTTCCCCGATCGCCGACCTCACGAAGACCCAGGTGTATGAGCTCGGCCGGGCCATGAACGTAGTGGAGAGCATCATGACCGCCCCGCCGACCGATGGCCTCTTCGGCGATGATCGCAGCGATGAGGACCAGATCGGAGCGACCTACCCGGAACTGGAATGGGCCATGGAGGTCCGTGATCGCGGCCTCGATGTGGCCACCCTTGACCTGTCCGAACGCCAGCGCAAAGTGCTCGTCATTTTCGATGGCCGCCGGGCCGCCAACAAGCACAAGATGGAGCCGATACCGCTGTGCATGATCCCTGCGGAACTGAAGGGGTGAGGCGCGTCCCGCCCCATTTTCCGATCTTCTGATCATCTGATCCGGTCCCGATACGCCAAGGTCACCTTTGCGCGTTCCCACCATCAACCCCCAAAGGCACCGATCGTGAGCGACGCCGATATCCTGGCACTCATCCGCCAAGGCAAGGACCACCAAGCCTTCGTGAAACTCTATGGGCACCTTCCCATGGTGGAACGGATGGTACGGCAGAACAGTGGTACCAAAGCCGATGCGAAGGACATCTTCCAGGACGCGCTGATCATTTTCCACCGCAAGGCGAAGGACAACGACTTCGTGCTCACCTCGGCCATCAGCACCTTCCTGTACAGTGTGTGCCGGAATCTCTGGCGTGATGAACTGCGCCGTCGCGACGAGGCGCTGAGCGAATGGAAGGTGGAAGACACCCCCGACGATCCGGCCGATCTGAGCGTATTGCTCGCGCAGGAGAGCGGTTTCAAGCTGGCCGAGAAGGCGCTTTCATCGCTCGGCGACAAATGCGTAGAGATCCTGCGCCGGTTCTACATCGCCCGCGAGCCGCTGACCGAGATCGCGAAGGCCCTTGGTTTCGCTGGGGAAGGCGCCGCCAAGACACGCAAATACAAATGCCTGGAGGAAGCGCGCAAGCGCTACCGCCGCATGGTGACCTCGGCACACGCTGCGGAACCGCAACACGCATAGCGCATGAGGGACGAACTACACCTGTTGGAACTGGCCGATCGTTACCTGGAAGGCACCATGTCGGCCGACGAGCGCACTGCGTTCGAAGTGCGCATCGCGGGCAGCCAGGAACTGCGCGATGTAGTGAGCGATCAGCGCGCCTTGCGGGAAGGCATCGCACGGGTGCATGTGCGTGCAGCAGCCACAAAGGCATACACCAGCTACCGTTTCGGGAAGTGGTGGCCGTGGGCAGCGGGTGGGCTTGCGGTCGTGGGAATCGGTGCTGCTCTATGGTTGTCGAGTCAACATGAACCGATAAGGGATCCTCGCATGGTGAGTACGAGCGTTGAGGTTTCCATGCAGGTCGATACGCTCGTTGCGACAGCATATCCGGATCCACCTATGGATGAGAGCGGTAACGTTCTTCCCGGCCCGGATGTCGCGATTGATACCATCATAGACACCGTTTACGTGGCTACCGTGAACGGAAAGCGCGTGAGCTGGGACAGCATTCCGAAGGGTGCCCTGTTGAAGGAAGTGCGTGATGCGAAGACGAGTACTGAGCCTATTGCCGAAGGAAAGGATGATCCCATGCGTGCGCTCACAAAGGAGGAGATCGTGCAACGCTTGGACAGTGTAACGGCGCTGGGCCAGCCGGCGACCAGTGCATCAACCACCACGGAACCGATGTTCAAGGGCGGATGGGATGCCATGCACCGCTACCTGCAACAGAACATCCGGCCGGTCAAGGAGAGCAATGAGGGCGGGACCGTGATCGTCGATTTCCTGGTCGATGAACTCGGGCGTATCAGCGATGTGCAGGTGAAGGAAAGCCTGAGCGAGCCACACGACAAGGAAGCCGTGCGCGTGATCAAGGCAATGCCCAAGTGGCTGCCTTGCAAGAACAACGGTAAACCCGCGCGTTGCCGTATGACAGTCCCCTTGCGGTTCACGGTGGATGGGAATTAAGTAGGAGGGACCTACCCGATCGTCCACGTATGCTCGCCCTTGAGCAACGCGTCCAGGTCGCCAGCGCCTTTCCTCTCCTTCGCCAACGCGATCTGCGCGGTCAGCTTGGCTTCGTGCGTGGGGCGGTCGTTCACATAGAACACGCCGAAGGGCCGTGGCATCGCACCTTCCAAGCGGGGGTCGTCGAAGAGGCGCACCAGGATGCTCGCCTTGTACGGGTCGCGTTCATCGTGGATCCACAGATCATCGGGACTTGTCCCACCTGCGTACGTGTCCACGATCACGGGTGTCATGCCGTTGAGCTTGATGCCACGCGTGCCGTTGGCGAACGTCAATGGCTTGCCTTGCTCAACGAAGATGGTGTTCAGCGGCTTGCTCGCTTTCTCGGTGAAGACCTCGAAAGCGCCGTCGTTGAACACATTGCAGTTCTGGTAGATCTCCACGAGCGATGTTCCCCGATGCGCATCGGCGCGAGCGAGCACTTCGCGCATGTGCTTCGGGTCGCGGTCCATGCTGCGGGCGATGAAGGTGCCATCGGCACCCTTCACCAGCGCGAGCGGATTGAACGGATGATCGGTGCTGCCCATCGGTGTGCTGCGCGTTACAGCACCTTCCGGACTTGTCGGGGAATACTGGCCCTTGGTCAGCCCGTAGATCTCGTTGTTGAAGAGCAGCACGTTCACGTCGACGTTGCGGCGCAACAGGTGGATGATGTGGTTGCCGCCGATGCTCAGCGCGTCGCCATCTCCGGTGATCATCCACACGCTCAGCTCCGGGCGCACGCTCCGCAGGCCGCTGACAAGGGCCGGTGCGCGGCCGTGGATGCCGTGCAATCCGTAGGTATCGAGGTAGTAGGGGAAGCGCGAAGAGCAACCGATGCCGCTGATGAACACCACATCTTCCTTCTTCTTGCCGCTTTGTTCGAGCAACGTCTGCACCTGTTTCAGGATGCTGTAGTCGCCGCAGCCGGGACACCAACGGATCTCCTGATCGCTGGAGAAGTCGATCTTCTCCGGTGTGGTGCTCGCACCGTTCGTCGTGCTCATGGCTTCAAGAGGTTGAGCGCACCCGCACGGATCTCCTCGCTGGTGAACGGCATGCCTTGGATCTTGTTCAAGCCTTGTGCATCCACCAGGAATTCAGCGCGCACCATCTGGCGTAGCTGGCCGCTGTTCATCTCCGGCATGAGCACCTTCTTGTACTTCTTCAGCAATGGCCCAAGCCCCTTGTTGAAGGGGAACATGTGGCGGATGTGTACGTGCGCCACGCTCTGTCCTTCTTGCTGCAATTGAAGCGCGGCGGTGCGGATCGCACCATACGTGGATCCCCAGCCGAGGATCAGCAATTCGCCTTGCTCGGGACCACTGTCCAAGCGGATCGCTTTGTAACGGTCAGCAATGCGTGCGACTTTCTCCGCGCGCAGTCGCACCATCTTTTCATGGTTCAGCGGCTCGTAGCTGATGTTGCCCGTCTTGTCCTGCTTCTCGATGCCGCCTATGCGGTGCTGCAACCCGGGCTGTCCGGGCAGCGCCCACGGACGCACGCCACGTTCATCGCGCAGGTAGGGAAGGAACTTGTCGCCGTCGTTGGGGGCCTTGATGTAAGGTGGCTTGATCTCCGGCAGATCCTTCGATGCTGGAAAGCGCCAGGGTTCGGAGCCGTTGGCGATGTAGCCGTCGGTGAGCAGGATCACCGGCGTCATATGCTCCAAGGCGATCTGCACGGCTTCGAAGGCCATGTCAAAACAATCGATCGGTGTGCTGGCAGCGATCACCGGGATCGGCGCCTCGCCGTTACGGCCATGCACGGCTTGCCATAGATCGGCTTGTTCCGTCCGTGTCGGTAGGCCGGTGCTCGGTCCGCCGCGTTGCACGTTCACGATCACCAGCGGGATCTCCAACATGAAAGCCAGGCCCATGGCTTCGGTCTTCAACGCGATACCAGGCCCGCTGCTCGCCGTGATGCCGAGCGCACCGCCATAGCTGGCCCCGATGGCCGAGCTGATGGCCGCGATCTCGTCTTCCGCTTGGAAAGTCACCACGCCGAAATTCTTGTGCCGGCTCAGCTCGTGCAGGATATCGCTTGCCGGCGTGATCGGATAGCTGCCATAGAAGACATCGACCTTCGCTTTCTGCGCACCGGCAATAAGACCGAGCGCCGTGCCCTGGTTGCCTGTGATGCTGCGGTACGTGCCCTTGGGCATCGGCGCCGCTTTCACCTCGAAACGCGTGGTGAAGGTCTCGCTCGTTTCGCCGTAGTTGTAACCGGCCACAAGTGCCTTCAGGTTCGCCTCAAGCACTTCCGGCTTTTTGCTGAACTTCCGTTGAAGGAAGCCTTCGGTGAGCGCGTTCTCGCGGCTGTACATCCAGTTGATGAAGCCGAGCACGAACATGTTCTTGCACCGGTCCTTCTCCTTCATGCCCAGTGTGGTGCCCTCGAGCGCGGTGCGCGTGAGCTTGGTCACATCCACACTGTGCACGAGGAAGTTCGCGAGCGAACCATCGGTGAGCGGATCGGCTTCGTCGATGTATCCCGCAAGGCGAAGGTTCTTCTTGTCGAAACCGTCGGTGTTGGCGATGATGGTGCCGCCGACCTTCAACTTGCCAAGGTTCGCCTTGAGCGCAGCGGCGTTCATCACCACCAGCACATCGCACTGATCGCCGGGTGTGAAGATCTCCACGCTGCCGAAATGCAACTGGTAACCGCTCACACCGGCGAGCGTGCCTTGCGGCGCCCGGATCTCCGCCGGGAAATTCGGGAAGGTGCTGACGTCGTTGCCGAACAGCGCGTTGGTATCGGTGAACTGGCTGCCGGTAAGCTGGATGCCGTCGCCGCTATCGCCCGCGAACAGGATCACCACGTTCTCGCGGATCTCCGTGGGCTTCTTCTTGATGGTAGTGGGCATTGAAAGGTGGCCAAAGGTACAGGGCTCACCAACGGCTTTCCGCCGCCCCTTCAGGCGATCACCCCTATGTTCACCGCCTCCACGCTACGGATCTCGGGAGCCACGCGCTTGATCGCCTCCTCCACGCCGGCCTTCATGGTCATGGGGCTCATGGCGCAGCCGCAGCAGGCGCCGTGCAGTTTTACCCGGGCAACGCCATCTGCCGTGATCTCTTCCAGCGAGATGTCGCCGCCGTCCGCTTCCAGAAAGGGACGCAGGTCGTTGAGCGCAAGCCGGGTGCGCTTGGCAATGGTCTCGCGTTGTTCGCGGGTGAGCCTCATCGTGCGGCCGAAGCTATGGGCTTCACGTTGGAACCGGTGGGCGACGCAGTGGTCGTTAGCGTCTTGGCTACGGAATCCACCAGCGTGCGGAAGGCTTCGGCTGCAGGAGTCTCGCCCTGGAGCACGGCCGGCCGACCGATGTCCGCGGCTTCACGGATGCTCTGCACCAACGGCACCTCGGCGATGAAGGGCACTTTCAGCTCCTCGGCAAGCGAACGCGCTCCGCCCTGTCCGAAGATGTAGTACTTGTTGTTCGGTAGTTCAGCGGGCGTGAACCAGGCCATGTTCTCCACGATGCCGAGCACGGGCACGTTCACACTGGCCAGTTGGAAGAAGCCCACGCCTTTGCGCGCATCGGCCACGGCAACCGGTTGCGGCGTGCTGACAATGATCGCCCCCGTCAAGGGGATCGCTTGCACGAGTGATAGGTGGATGTCGCCCGTTCCCGGAGGAAGATCAACGAGCATCACGTCGAGTTCGCCCCAGTCGGCATCCTTGAAGAGTTGTTCCAACGCCTTGCTGGCCATGGGCCCGCGCCATGCGATCGCTTGCGCGGGATCGGCGAAGAAGCCGATGCTCAACAGCTTCACGCCATAGCTCTCCACAGGAACGATGAGGTTCTTCTCGCCATCCTTCTTCACGGTCGGCCGCTCGTGCAGCACATCGAACATCAACGGCATGCTCGGGCCATAGATGTCGGCATCCACCAGGCCAACACTGAAGCCACGTTGCGCAAGACCGGCTGCCAGGTTCGCGGTGATCGTGCTCTTGCCCACGCCGCCCTTCCCACTGGCGATCGCGATGATGTGCTTCACCTTGGGCAACACCTTGCGCACGCCAGCGCGATCGCCGCTGAGCGGGTTCACGTTCACCACCACGTTCACATCCTTGCCGAGCGCCTGCTTCAGTTGGAAGGTCACGGCCTCTTCCATGCGCTTGCGACTGTGCATGGCCGGGTTGCTGACTTCCACGGTGACGTGTACCGTGTTGTCGTCCACCACCACCTCGCGCACGAGGTCGAGGTCAACGATGTCCTTCTTCAGGTCCGGCTCGATGATGCGGGAGAGCGCGGCGCTTATTGCTTCTTGGGTGATGGGCATGACAAAAGGGCGCGCGAAGCTACAGGAGCAGCGGGGCACATAGGCCCAGCTCCACCATCGGATCCCAGAACTTCTTCTGGAAGTCGACCACCTGGTCCTTCTTCACCTTCACGCCTTCCTTTTTCAGTAGATCGGCCATCCGTGTCGGCGTGGCGAAGTGGTGTTTACCGGTGAGCAGGCCCGCGCTGTTCACCACGCGGTGCGCGGGCACCACCGGTTTCCCCACGTGCGCGTTGTTCATGCAGTAGCCCACGATGCGCGCTGAGCGCGCCGCTCCAAGGTACCTGGCGATCGCGCCATAGCTGGTGACGCGGCCCTTCGGCACCCGGCGCACCACATCCATCACATCCTGGAAGAAGTCGCGCTCTTGTACGGCGCCGTCGCGGATCTGCTTTTTGGCCATGGAAGTAGAAGGTGAAGATGTGGCGGATGCGGAGATCACGGTCACTGCAGTCCGGGACCATGCCTTGGTTGTCCCGTTCGGACCCTCTCCTTGGGAGAGGGCAGGGTGAGGTCCAGGCTGTTAGGATCTCCCACGATCTCCCACAGCCGTTTTGTGAGCAAAACCGCACCTGATTTGGGCATATCACAACTTCACCCCATCTTCGCCGTTGAAGATTTATCAACAAAAGCACAGAACAGGGGGAGATCGTGGGAATAAGTGGGTAACCACTTCTACATTCGCCGCCATTCCTGCCGTGCATGCGCTATGCTGAACCTGTTGGGGGAGTACCCAAGTACCCTGGATGCCAAGAGCCGCGTGCTCTTGCCCGCCGCGCTGAAGAAGCAGCTCGGTGGGGAGGCGGCCAAGGGCTTCGTGGTGAACCGCGACGTGTTCAGCCAGTGCCTTGTGCTATACCCGATGAAGGAGTGGGAGAGGACCAGCGCCGATGTGCGGCGCCTCAACCGCTTCGACCCGGACAGTGTGGAGTTCATCCGGCGCTTCCTCAATGGGGCCACGCCGGTGGAGCTCGACGCCAATGGGCGGTTGCTCATCCCGAAACCGCTGATGGACTATGCCAGCATGGGCAAGGACATCGTGTTCTCGGGCATGGGCGATCGGATCGAGGTATGGAGCGAGGTACTGCACAAGCGTGCGCTCGGCGGGAAAGTGGACTACAAGTCTTTGGCCGCGAAAGTCATGGGTGGTAACCCGAAAGCCAATGGCTCATGAGTACCACGACCCCGTTCTTTTACAAGCCTGTATCGAAGGACTGAACATCAGCCCCGGTGGCGTCTATGTTGACGTCACGTTCGGCGGCGGTGGCCATAGCAAGGCGATCCTGCAACGCTTGGGTCCGAAAGGCCGGTTGATCGCGTTCGATCGCGATGCCGATGCCTGGAAGAACGCGCTGGACGACCCGCGCTTCACCCTGGTGCGATCGGATTTCAGGTGGATCAAGAACCACCTGCGCTTCCACAAGGCACTGCCCATCGACGGCCTCATGGCCGATCTGGGCGTGAGCAGCCACCAGTTCGATGAAGCCGATCGCGGTTTCAGTTTCCGCAACGATGGTCCATTGGATATGCGCATGGACCGTCGCGCGAAACGGACCGCCGCGCAATTGCTGGCCAGTGTGGATGAAGCGGAACTCGCACGCATCCTGCGCACGTACGGTGAAGTGGACGACGCGAAGCGCGTGGCGAACAAGGTCATTGCCGAGCAGCGCTCAGGGGCATTGCAGACCACGCATGAACTGGCGCAAGTGCTGCAACCCTTCACCCGCGGTCACGGCAAGGACAAGTTGTTGCCGCAAGTGTTCCAGGCGTTGCGCATCGCGGTGAACGATGAACTGGGATCGCTGGAGAAACTGCTCGAACAAGCGCCGGCGATCATCAAGCCCGGAGGAGTGCTCGCCATCATCAGCTACCACTCCCTGGAGGATCGGATGGTGAAGAACTGGATGCGGAGCGGAAGCGTGGACGGCACACAGGACAAGGACGTGTTCGGCAACATGAAGCGACCCTTCAGCCCTTCGACAGGTAAAGCAATAGCTCCCACCGAGGAGGAGATCAACAGGAACCCCCGGGCCCGAAGCGCCCGATTGAGAACAGCGACAAGAACGTGAACAGCCTTCGCGAAAAGAAACCGGTGGAACCGGAGAAGCCCAAGGCCGCAAAGCCGAAGGCCAAGGTGCCCACCTTCTTCATCGGCATCCTCAACGGTTCGTTCCTCACGCGCGAGCATGTGCTGGGCAACATGTCCTTCATCCTGTGGTGCGCGGGATTGATGCTCACCTACATCGCCTACGGTTACTACACCGAGCGCACCGTACGTGATCTGCAGACCATCGATGCGGAAGTGAAGGAACTGAAGAGCGAATACCACAGCGAGCGTTGGGCGCTCGAGCTGGAGGAACAGCAAAGCAATCTCGCCACCGAAGTCCAGCCGATGGGCCTGGTCGAAAGCACTGTTCGCCCGGAGCAATTGGAAGTGGACGAGGACCTCTTGGAGATACCGCCGAAGGACTGATGATCACCGACAACAAAGCCTTGAAGTTGCGCATGTGGGCCGTATACGCGGTGCTCGTGCTCTTCGCCCTCGGCATCATCGTGCGGCTCTTCACCATACAGGTGGTTGAAGGTGAAGAATGGCGCGCGCGCGCCGAAGTGGTGACCACCAAGTACCGCACGGTGACGCCCGACCGCGGCAACATCTACAGCGCGAACGGAACATCGCTGGCCACCACGCTGCCCATGTACGATCTGCACATGGACATGAGGGCGGAGGGCCTGACGGACGAGCTGTTCAGCAGCAAGTTGGATTCGGTTTCCGTGGCACTGGCCGGCTTTTTCCTCGACAAGAGCGCACAGGACTATCGCCGCGAACTGATCGAGGCCCGCCAACGCGGGAAGCGCTACTTCGAACTGAAGCGGAACGTCACATTCCGCCAACAAAAGGAAGTCAAGACGTTCCCGTTGTTCCGGTTGGGAAGGAACAAGAGCGGTTTCATCGCCACCAAGCGCATGGAGCGTAAATACCGGCTGAACGGCGCCGCCGGCCGCACCATCGGTGGAAGGCTCAATGACAGTGCCTGGTTCGGGATAGAAGGCGGCTACAACGATTGGCTACGCGGTGTGGAGGGCAAGCGGTTGGAACGCCGTCTCACGGGCGATGTCTGGATGCCGGTGGACGATGGCGACGGTACCGAGCCGTTGCCCGGGAGCGATGTGTACACGACGTTGGATATGAACCTGCAGGATGTGGCCGATGCCGCACTGCGCAAACAGATCATCGCCACACGTGCCCACCACGGCTGTGTGGTGGTGATGGAGACCGCGACAGGTCGCATCCGCGCCATCAGCAACCTTACGCGCACGGGTGACAGTACCTGTACGGAAACCCAACGCAATTGGGCCGTGTGGGAATCGGTGGATCCCGGCAGCACCATCAAACTGGCAAGCCTGATCGTGGCCATGGAAGATGGCCTGCTGACCCCGGAGGACACCGTGCAGACGCACAAAGGCGTGCGCTACTGGCACAGGAAGAGGATGGAGGACAGCCATCCGAACTACGATGTACTCACCATCCGGCGCGCATTCGAACTGAGCAGCAACGTGGGGATCGCGGGTGCCATCTGGCGTCGGTACAAGAACGACCCGCAGAAGTTCGTGGACGGTCTGCGCCGGCTGCGGTTGGACCAGCCTGTTGGTGCGGGCATACCGGGCGAAGGCATGCCCACGATCCCCGATCCGAAGTCGAAGGAGTGGAACGGTTTGAGCCTCCCATGGATGGCGCACGGCTATTCGCTCAGCATCACCCCGCTGCAGATGCTCACCTTCTACAATGCCGTGGCGAACAAGGGCCGCATGATGCAACCGCTCTTCGTGGAACGCGTGGTGACGAACGGGAAGGAGAAGAAGTTCCCGCCGGTGGTGCTGAACGAGAAGATCTGCAGCGATGCCACGCTCGCACAGGCGCGGAGCCTGTTGGAAGGTGTCGTGGACACAGGCACCGCTACGAACCTGAAGTCAAGCTACCTGCGCATCGCCGGGAAAACCGGGACCGCACAGATCAACGATGCGGTGGACGGCTACAAGGGCGGCAAGTTCAAGTTGCACCGCGCATCGTTCATCGGCTATTTCCCGGCGGAAGCGCCCGTATACACCTGTCTGGTGATGGTGAGCCAGCCGCGCAGCGGGATCTACACGGGCAACTGGGTGGCCGGTCCCATTTTCCGCAGCATCGCCGACAAGGTGTACGCGAACAGGCTGGAACTGGAACATCACGTCCCGGTACAGCAACTGGCGCAGCTGAAACCACGCGCACCGATCACCATCGGTGGGCACAGCGGCGATCTGCACGCCGCCTTGGAAGGTCTCGGCATCGCACACGTGATGCCAGGTGAGAGCGACTGGGTGCGCACCGATGCCGGTGATAGTTCGGTGGTGGTGCACCCGCTCACCGTGCCGCAACGCAACCTCGGCCTGGTACCCAATGTGGTGGGCATGGGTCTGCGCGACGCGCTCTTCATCCTCGAGAACCATGGCCTGCGCGTTACCGTGAACGGAACAGGCATGGTAACGCAGCAGTCGCTGAAGGCCAACACGCATTTCGTGCGGGGCAATTCCATCACCATCAAACTGACGTGATGAAGTTGCTCAAGGAGATACTCTATCGCACACGGATCGAACAGGTGGTCGGCAGCACCAACGCCGCCATCGAGACCATCACGTTCGACAGCCGCGCGGTGAAACCGCTCACGCTGTTCGTGGCGGTGAAGGGCACTAGGAGCGATGGCCACGACTTCATCGCTACCGCGGTGCAGAAGGGTGCCACGGCGATCGTATGCGAAGTACTGCCCGCGCAATTGCTCGATGATGTCTGCTATGTGCGCGTGGCTGACAGCCAGCATGCACTGGCCATCATGGCCACCAACTTCTTCGATCACCCCAGCACCAAGTTGAAGCTGGTGGGCATCACGGGCACCAACGGCAAGACGAGCACCGCCATGATGCTCTACCGCTTGTACCGTTCGCTCGGCTTCAAGTGCGGGCTCCTCAGTACGGTGGAGATCCGCGTGGGCAACAAGTTGATCCCCAGCACGCACACCACGCCCGATGCCGTGCGCATCAACGAGCTGATTGCGGAGATGATCGCCGAGCGGTGCACGCATTGCTTCATGGAGGTGAGCAGCCACAGCGTGGTACAGGAGCGCATCACCGGGCTGCAGTTCGTCGTGGGGGTGTTCAGCAACATCACGCATGATCACCTCGACTACCACGGAACGTTCGCCGAGTACATCAAGGCCAAGAAGAGGTTCTTCGACCAGCTGCCGGAGGAAGCCATCGCACTGGTGAACGCCGACGACGCGCACAGCGCGGTGATGGTGCAGAACACCAAGGCCCACAAGCGCAGCTATGCCGTGCAGAGCATGGCCGACCACAAGGCCCGCATCATCGAGAACCAACTCACCGGCCTGCACCTCAGCATCGACGGCCACGACGTGTACACGCGACTTGTCGGGGCCTTCAATGCCAGCAACCTGCTGGCTGTCTATTGTGTGGCCACCGCACTGGGCGAAAGCCCCCTGCAGGTGCTCACGGCCCTCAGCGATCTCGAGCCACCACGCGGCCGCTTCCAAGTGGTGCGTGGCAGTGGTGGTGTGATGGGTATCGTGGATTACGCCCACACGCCCGATGCGCTGAAGAATGTCCTCACGACGATCCGTGACGTGTGCACGGGCGACGAGAAAGTGTATACCGTGATCGGGTGTGGCGGGGATCGCGATCGCACGAAGCGGCCCATCATGGCACGCATCGCGGCCGAGTACAGCCACGTTGCCGTGCTCACGAGCGACAATCCGCGCAGCGAGGACCCGCAGGCGATCATCGAGGAGATGAAGGCCGGCCTCACAACGGCCGATCGCACGCGCTGCTTCACCGTGGTGGACCGTCGCGAGGCGATCGCCATGGCCTGCAACCTCGCCAAGCCGGGCGATGTGGTGCTGCTGGCCGGCAAGGGCCACGAGGCCTACCAGGAGATCGCCGGTGTGAAACACGATTTCGACGACGTGGCGGTGCTGAAGGAAACGCTTGAACTGCTGCACAAGTAATGCTGTACTACC
>JBATMK010000138.1:0-20667 GCA_049289815.1 Flavobacteriales bacterium | reverse complement strand
AGAACAGCGACGCGACGGTCTTCGTGATCGCCCCGAACCCGGCGACCGGTTCATTCAGTGTGAACTATGGTTTGCAAGACGCGGACCAGGCCAAGTTGGAGATCATCGCCGCCGATGGACGCGCGGTCTACAACACCACCTTGACCACTTCCGGTCACGGTTCCCTTGCACTGGACAAGGGTGTGATCGGCAACGTACCGGGATTGTACTTGGTGCGATTGACGACCACCCAAGGCAGCGCTACACGCAGGCTGATCGTGGAGTAAGCACACAAAACTTGAATGAAAAAGCGCGACCATCGGGCCGCGCTTTTTCATTGCTGCAACAGCGAGTGTTCAGGGCCCTTCCTCTACCGGGGCCTGAGCAATAACTGTTATGCGGCCGTTGGGCAGGTCCATGAGGTTGAACAGGTCTTCCAGTTCATGGGCTTGTGCCATCGACACACGGGTGTTGGCCACCGTGAATGCGCTGGAGAGCCTGATCACATCGGTCTGTGGTCGATCAACGTTGAATACGAAAGACGCTTGGCCCCCGGACAACTCCCGACCGGCGCTTTCGGATGGAGACGCGGAAGCTCCGGCATGCACATCCACAGGCCGGCTACAATGCAAGTTCACCACCATCCGGTCCGTTCCTTCGAAATCGAACCAGAAGGACAGGTCGCGGCCGTCGGCCTTGAATTCACTTGGCACTACATGCTGGAACAGGTCGCTGACGTCGATGATCCACGTTGTGTCGTTGACTTGCACAACACGACCGGCAAGCGTGAATTCCGCCCTGAGCGGAAAGCGGAACGGGGCTTCGGTCTGTACCGTGCCTAACTGCACCTCTTCAACCGCTGCGCTGTGTACATCGAAGATCCTCCTGCCGTATCCGGGATCGATACTGCTGTCGGTTGCGCCGAACAGATATGCTCCGCGAGCCAAGGTGCTCCACTGCCCGGAAAGCAGGACATCGGCCGTTGCATGCATACTGCCGGCATCCAGATCAACATCCATATCGATCGTAACAAGTCGTTGGTTCACCTCGGGCAATAGCGCTGGAATAGCGACCAGTTCGGGTTCGATCGCGGTCGGGGCGCCCAGTTCGCCATCGGCCCAGAGCTTGTCCACATCGCCGACCAAGGCCCGCGTGCCTTCCCAGTAGAAGGGAATTTCACCGGGCAACGATCCGGAGCGCGTGCGTTTCGGGTACAGGTGCAAAGGTGTGCCCTTGTGGTTGAGCAGGAACATCCATTCATTGTCCCACACCGGTGAAAGCCAATCGAGGCTGAGGAATCCGACCCTCTTGTCCATGAGATAACCGGTGAAGTACTTCAGCCGGAGCATGGATATCAGCTTGCTGTACAGATCGTAACGGCTGATCTCGCGCAAACGCTTGTCGCGCAATTGATCGCCCATGCGCTGGTTGGTGCGGTCCTTGTCATCATACCAGGCATCATCCACCTGATAGTCGAATGTGGTCGCAATTGCCGTATGCATCCGTTCCAACCGATCGATGGGATCGTCACCTGGATACAAGGCCATGAAATCCTTCATGCGTGCCGACTGGGCATCCGGAACGTTCTTCACTGCAACCTGCCGCCACCAATGGGCGTTCGCCTCGCGCAAGCGCATGACCTTTGCCCAATAGGGGATGTCAACCGCGATCCCGCTGCGTGTAACGTGCGAGTAGAACTGGGCATCCTGCATGGTGCCGATGGTGAGAAAGGGCAGTTCCGCATACCACCGTGCGTTCACCTCATCGGCCACGGCACCAAGGTTCTTCAGGGTCCAGAACTCCTTGGTGGTCCGCCCATCTCCCGAGGTGCTGTCCGGAGGGATCCCCCAGTGCTGGAAGCCCTGCATGCCATCAGCTTCGAGGATAAGGGTCGAGGCATGCTTGTAAAGTGCACCGTGCAAGAACAAGCGTTGGGCGTTGAACTTCATCCAGTTCTCCATGAACGGAACGCTGTACTTCCAGTGCACCTCGATGGTATCGCCAGGCAAGGCACCGATCACGTTGATCGCGTAGCTCCATGCCTCATGGAACCGATCGCCCTGTTTCACCCGCTGCCGGATGATGCGGCCTTCCACCGGCAGCGCTCCGGCATCCACGTTGTTGCCCAGCTTGCGGGCCCTACAGAACACCACCTCGGCGTTGAAATAGAGCGGACGAGGCAGGCTGTCCTTCCTCGCAAAGGGCAGGTCCTGCCGGTCGAAGGTCGGGTCGAGACTCTCGGGGAGGGTGAACGAGGAATACTTGCGAACGGCATCGGCATCCGCGAAACGCAACACCTGATGTCGTTCGAAAAAGACCGTGATGAACTCCGGCTTCGCCCGCCGGAAGGCTATTCGCAAACTGTCGCTGAGGACATCGGCGCCTTCCAACGCAGAAAGTCGCGGGATGGTGGCATCCAAGAGCGGTTGCGCACCCCAATCGTACGAGTGCTTCAGGCAGGACAGGTCAGCCGTTTGCGCGAAAAGCCCGACGGCCAGCACGTATGCGACCGTTGCTGCGCCGAGCGCCCTACTTCTTCCGCATGAAGATGCGGATCGGCACGCCAGTGAAGCGGTAGTGGCCACGCAGTTTGTTCTCGAGGAAGCGGAGATAGGGATCCTTCACGTACTGCGGAAAATTACAGAAGAAGGCGAAGGACGGCACCCGCGTAGGCAACTGTGTGACGAACTTGATCTTGACGTACTTGCCCTTGAGCGCAGGAGGCGGATAGTGCTCGATCTCGGGCAGCATCACCTCGTTCAATTGGTGTGTGGGGATGCGGCGCTTGCGGTCCTCGTAAACCTGCATGGCCAGCTCCATGGTCTTGTGTATGCGCTGTTTCTCAGTTACCGATGTGAACACGACAGGAACGTCGGTGAACGGTTCGAGCCTCTTGCGCACCTCGGCTTCGAAATCCTTCATGGTGTTGGTTTCCTTCTCCACGGTATCCCACTTGTTCACCACGACAACCACGCCTTTCGAATTCTTAAGGATGAGCGAGAAGATGTGCAGGTCCTGCTGCTGCACCCCATCGGCGGCATCGATCATCAATAAGCACACGTCACTTTCCTCGATGGCGCGTACGCTGCGTAGCACGCTGTAGAACTCGATGTCCTCCTGCACCTTGGCCTTGCGCCGGATCCCCGCGGTATCGAGCAGGATCACATCGAAGCCGAAAACCTTGAAGCGTGCGTGCAGCGGATCACGCGTTGTACCGGCGATGGGTGTTACGATGTTCTGTTCCCGGCCCAAGAGCGCGTTCACCAACGAGCTCTTGCCCACGTTGGGCTTGCCCACGATGGCGATCTTGGGAAGATCCTCCTCAACAACATCGCTCTCCTTGGTGAAGCCCTTGGTGATCTCGTCCATCAGTTCACCGGTGCCTGCACCGTGCGCCGCGCTTACGCAGAACACCTCGCCCAGACCGAGCTGGTAAAACTCAGCAGCATACACCTGCTTGTCGCCGGTGTCCACCTTGTTCGCGGCGAGCACCACGGGCTTCTTCGACCGCCGCAACATTTCCGCTATGGACTGGTCGAGCGCAGTGATGCCGCCCATGACATCAACCATGAAGAGGATGGTATCGCTCTCGTCGATGGCCAAGCCCACTTGCCTGCGGATCTCGGACTCAAAAATGTCATCACTGCCGCTGACGTACCCACCTGTATCGATCACGCTGAAAAGGCAACCGTTCCACTCGCTCTTGCCGTAGTGTCGGTCGCGCGTTGTGCCTGCAACGGGATCGGTGATGGCCTCCTTCTGCTCAGTGAGCCTATTGAAGAGCGTGCTCTTGCCCACGTTGGGCCTCCCTACTATGGCGACGATGTTGCCCATGCTATCGATATCCGTAACGCTTCAGTTTACTGTCATCACTGCGCCAGTCAGGATCCACTTTCACATGGAACCGCAGGAAGACCTTCCGGCCAAGCCATTTCTCGATGGCCTTGCGCGACCCGGTACCCAGGGTGCGCAAGGCGCTACCACCCGGCCCGATGATGATGCCCTTCTGGCTTTCGCGCATCACGATCACATCCGCTTCGATGCTCACCATCCCGGCTTTGCCTTCGTGCAGGTCGGGCTCTTCAACAAAACTGGTCACCACGATCTGGGTACTGTATGGCAGCTCCTGGCGGTAGTGGGCCAGCACTTGCTCCCGGATGAACTCGCTCACGAAGAAGCGGGTATCGCGGTCGCTCATCTCATCCTTGGGGAAGTACGGTTCATGCTCGGGTAGGAGGCTGATCAGCTTCTTCCGGAGTTCATCCACGTTGAAACCGTGCAACGCGGAGAGCGGTGCCACCTCAGCTTTTGGGAGAGCGGCCTGCCAAGCAGCCAAGGCTTCACCAAGCGTTGCTTGGTCGCCCTTGTCCATCTTGTTCACGAGCAGAATGACGGGACCCTCAAAACGCCGCGCCCGCGAAAGCACGGCTTCCGAGTTTTCCGGCTTCTGCCCCAGTTCGGTCATCACCAATATGAGATCCGCGTCCTTCAAGGCGGCATCCACCTCGCGCATCATGCTCTCGTGCAGCTTGTATTTGGGATCGAGGATGCCCGGGGTATCGGAGATCACCAGCTGATGGTCATCGCCGTTGAGGATGCCCAAGATGCGGTGACGGGTGGTCTGTGCCTTGGGATTGACGATCACCAACTGCTCGCCCAACAATGCGTTGAGCAGGGTGCTCTTGCCCGTGTTCGGCTCACCGATGATGTTGACGTATCCGGCCTTGTGTGCCATGGCGTTCAGGGACGTTCGCAAAGCAAAGAACCCGGCTCATCGCCGGGTTCTCCTTGTAGCGGGGGCAGGACTCGAACCTGCGACCTTTGGGTTATGAGCCCAACGAGCTACCATCTGCTCCACCCCGCACTGTGTCAATTCAGGCCGTTCCACTTCACCAACCTGCTCAGGAACGGGGCGCAAATATAGGCGCGGAAGGATGCAGCCGTTGATGTTCAGTTCGGCATGATCCTGTAGGCCAGGCCGGAGAGCTTCACTTCAGGCGCGTCCGGCACGTTCAGCTTGGCCTTGACGTTCTCCAGAATGAGCTGTTCCCCAGGCTTGGCGGCATCAAGCAGCTTATCCACCTCCGCAGTGAATGCATTGCCGATGTTGGTCTTCGTGATGACGTTGCTCCCGGCGCGGACCAGGACCACGTCGAATTTGGTGACGGTCCACTTATCGCCGAACTCGCTGCCTTCCACGACGGCTTTCAAGCCCGGCTCCCGTGTGATATCACTCTTCTTCATGCGGCTATCACTGGGGCCCTTGTCACCCAACTTTGGCGTTGGGGGCGGGAGGTTCTTCACGCGGAACGCGCTCCCGGGCATGTTCCTTCGCGACCCGTCCGGCAGTTCGACCGAAACGGAGACGGTGGCCTGTGAAGCGTTCCCTGGCCTCGCTAGCCAGCCTGTGGTGGTGTGTACCAAGGTGCCATTGTCGATACGGGGTGTCACTTTATCCGCAGGGAAGCCTGGCACACTGATCTCGATAGGGTTATCGACGTGACGGTAGAGCACGTTCATCTTGGTTGGGCTTACCACCAGCTCGGGCCGGGCCACCTGGAAGTTTGCCGTGAACGGCTTCCGCACCTCGCCTTCCGGCCCCCTGAACCGGATGATCCCGGAACGTACTTGATCGCCCGTACTTGATCCAGGCAGACGGAGCTTGCCCAGCCCATCGGCACCGAGCGGTACTACGGTCTTGTTCCCGATGATCTCCATGGCCGTCGTATCCACCCGCGCACCTTCGAGAGCGAGTTCGATGATGGGTGGGTTCTTGGTGTCATAAGCCGCGAGGAACACGTCCGCACGGAAACTGTCGCCCATGGTAACATAGTTGCTCTGCGGGATCACAGCGCTCTTCAGGTCGGTGAAGGCATACGCATCGGCGTTGACGCCACGGTGGATGGCGCGTACCACGTCGTTCTCCGCGCTGCGGATGTCAGCTTGCAACTTGCTCAACGCCGCGACACCCGCAACCAATGGCACTTCGTAGAAGTTGATGCTCTCCCAATTGTTCGTGATGCCCGATGCATCGTGCCGATCACCCATCTGGAACAGTGCGTCAAGCGCCGCCACGAGTTGCGTGTCCTTCGGCGGTGTTGCCGCTTTCAAGCGTTCGCGGAAAGCGATCACGTGTTCCTTCAGTTCGTTGGCGGTGTTGGGTCCCTGCTTCGGCTGGCCCGGTTCGCTACCCACCAAGAGGTGCGCGAGCGCTTCACGATCATCCTTCCTGTCCACAAGAGCCAAGGACATCAATGTGTCGATGCCGTCCGCTCCCGTCGCTCGCACCTTCTCCAGTGGCAGACCTTCGGCTTCGGCTATCACCATCGCCTTGAGCCGTTCTATGTGTTCGACAAGAGAATCGGCTGCCGTGCCCAGCGCCCTTGCCTTCAACAAGGGTCCCCGGAATTTCGTGGGCACATTGGCGGCGCTGGTCTCGAAGGCCGTGAATTCGCTTGCCGAGCGCATCTGGTTCGCCTGCTTGCTGCGGCCAAGGTCGCCATCGAGGACAACGAAAGAGTCGAGCACTTCCTTGCTGACGTTGAGCGCGAGGATCGCGGTCAGCACGAGGTACATCATGTTGATCATCTTCTGCCTCGGGGGCAGCTGCACAGAAGCCATGGCCGTTGGAATTGGTGGCCCGCGGCACGGCGGGCGTGTTCACCATCCGAATGCCGTGACGTGTCGCGCGTAACGCAGCGATGTCTTCAAGCGACCTCGTCGCCGAGCTGTTGCAAGCGCGCGCCAGCGCTCTCCCACTCCTGCATATGCACGGCGATGCGCTTCGCGATCTCGCCCATGCGATCGTAGCCTTTCTGCAAAGCGGCCGCATCACTGCCACCCTTCATCACCAGGGCTTGCAGCTCTTTCTCCTCCTGTTCCAACTTAGCCATCTGTTCTTCGGCGCGCTCCACCTGGTTCATCAAACGGCGGCGTTCCTTCTCGCGGTCCTTGCGTTCGTGGTACTCAGCCTTGTCCTTGGGATCGGCCTTTACCGTTTCGCGCTTCGAGGACTGGCCCATATCCGAGGCCTGTAGCGCTTTCCGTTTCTCGATCAGCTCCAGAATATCCATGTGCTGATCGCGCACGCGGTAGTCATCGAGTTCGAGCAGTCGCGTGGTGAGGCCATGCAGGAAATCCCGATCGTGGCTTACCAGCAGGAAGGTGCCGTCGTAGTTCTTCAACGCTTCCTTCAGGACATCCTTGCTCTGGATGTCGAGGTGGTGCGTGGGTTCGTCCAGCAGCAGGAAATTCAATGGGCGCAACAGCATGCAGCAGAGCGCTAGACGGGCACGTTCTCCACCACTCAGTACGCGAACCGGTTTGTCCACATCATCCTTGCTGAAGAGGAAGGCGCCGAGCATGGAACGCACACGCTTCATGTTGTCCTCACTGGCCGCGTACTCCGCGGTTTCCATCACCGTCTTCTTCGGGTCCAATGTGTCGGTTGCATCCTGGGCGTAGTAGCCCAGCACCACGTTGTGGCCCAGCCGGATCTCCCCGGTGTGCGGCTCCTTGCCCGAGATCATGCGCACGAGCGTGCTCTTACCGGTGCCGTTCGCTCCCACCAATGCAAGGTGTTCGCCCTTTGCGATGATCAGCTCGGTATTGCGAAAGATCTCCTTCGGGCCATAGCTCTTGCTCACCCCGATCAATTCACAAACGATCTTCCCGCTGAGTGGTGCAGGCGGGAACCGCACGATCATTTTGCGCAGGTCCTCGTCCTCCACCTCGATCCGTTCGAGCTTCTCAAGCTTGGTGATGAGGCTCTGCGCGAACGCTGCCTTGTCCTTCTTCGCGCGGAACTTATTGATGAGCACCTGTGTCTCCTCGATGTACTTCTGCTGCTCGGTGGCGGCCTTCGCCTGACGCTCGCGCTCTTCCTTGCGGACCTCAACAAAACGGCTCCAGCTCACCTTGCGGTCGATGAGCTTGCCTTGGTACACCTCAACGGTCCGATCGGTAAGCCGATCCAGGAAGGTTTTGTCGTGGCTGATGAGCACGATGGCCGCTGGATAGGTCTTGAGCAGGTCCTCCAACCATTGGATCGCCGGGAGGTCAAGGTGGTTCGTCGGTTCATCCAACAACAGCATGTCCGGACGCATAAGGAGGATCCGAGCGAGTTCCGCACGCATGCGCCATCCGCCGCTCATCTCCTTCAAGGGCCGATCCATATCGCTACCTACGAAACCGATGCCCTTCAGGATGGTCTCCACCTGGCCATCATGATCCGCTGCTCCCAAGGCATTCAGCCGCTCATGCGCATGCGCCAGCATCTCGGCGAGCTCCATCAGCTGATCGTGGTCGGTGGTGGTCTCCAGGTCCTTTTCGATCCGCTCTAACGCCCCCTTCAGCTTTTGCGCTTCCTGGAAGGCCTTTTCCGCGACCTGCCTTGGCGAAAGCTCCAGGTCGTGGGTCATCTCCTGCGGCAAATAGCCGAGGGTAAGCTCGCGCGGACGACCGATGTTGCCGGTGTCGAACCGCTGTTCACCGGCCAGGATCTTCAGCAATGTGCTCTTGCCCGCCCCGTTGCGACCGACCAGGCCGATACGGTCGTCAGTACCGATGAAGAGGGATACCTCATCGAACATGGGCCGCTCACCGAAATGGAGCGTGAGGTTGGTAAGCGTGAGCATGCCTGTGGAAAAGCGGGCGCGAAAGTAGGTTGTTGCGCTGGTCCGTTCCCGATCGGGCTGGACCACGTGCATTCCCAAGCCCTCACCAGTTCCACAGGTCGTGCTCGAACTCGAACAGTTCCTGCTTGATCGCTTCACCCTCCAGCAGGGCATCCACCCCGGTCAGGTGGCTGTTGATCGGGCGGTCGTACACGTTGCTCACCTTGGTGATGGTGCTGCTGAACATGCGTTTCATGAAGAGGCTCTCGAAGGGTATGCGTTGTGCATCGTTGTGCGGGTTGAAGCTCTCGTGGTTGGCCAGCACGTACCGGCACTCCGGATAGTAGAGCCAGAAGAGCGGTGCGTAGCCGCGCACTTCACCATCCTCGCCACGCATCTCCTTCATCGGGGCGATACCGATGATGCGCACGTCCATTTCGCTCCTTTGCTTGTCGAAGATCCAATCCTCCTTGATCCGGTATTGGCGGATATCCCGGCTCTCGGTCGGGATATCCTGCACCACCATCACCATTTCACCGGTATTGATGTCCTCAGTGTAGCTTGTATCAACGCGCAGGAAGATGTCCTTGAGTTCACTGGCCAGCAAAGGCTTGGTGAATTCGTCATCTTGGCCTATGATCCCCACGTCATAAGCCGTCAAGCTGCCATCCTCCAGCAAGGCGGCCTTGATCACATCGAAGAGGCTCTGGCGATCCTGGATGGGGTCAATGGGATAGTAGAGCGGATGGTTCATCTTCTCGCGCAGGTCGATGGTGCGCCATACGCGGCGGCACCACAACACGTCAGCCTCGCGGATATGCGGGTACGGAACCACGCGCTTGGTGGCAGTATGCTCCGCCAGCCAGTCGCCATCGTTCGGCGTTTGTGCTCCGGCCTCGAATGCGCAGAGCACGAGGACCGCCAACTTGCTGGTGGCTCGCTGGACCATGGATCATCAACGCGATCGTGTGGAAGTCAGTATGCCTGAAAGCAAACGACCCCGGTCGATGACCGGGGTCGCTCAACAAAATGATCCGTCGGTTACCAGTTCCAGAGGTCGTGCTCGAACTCGAACAGCGCCTGCTTGATCTCCTCGCCTTCGAGCAAGGCATCAATGCCGGTTTTGTAGCTGTTGATCTGGCGGTCGTAAACATTGGTCCACTTGGTGACCGTGCTACTGAACATGCGCTTCATGAAGAGGCTTTCGTACGGGATACGCTGTGCATCATTCTCACGGTTGTATACATCCCAGTTCGCGAAGACGTAACGGCACTCCGGGTAGTACAACCAGAAGATGGGCGTGTACCCCCTGATCTCACCGTCGTCACCACGCAATTCCTTCATGGGAGCGATGCCGATGATGCGGATATCGATCTTGCTTCGCTGTTTGTCGAAGATCCAGTCCTCCTTCAAGCGGTACTGCTTGATGTCACGGCTCTCAGTAGGGATCTCCTGCACCACCATCACCATTTCCTCGGTAACGAGGTCTGTGGTATAGCTCGTATCGACCCGCATAAAAATGTCCTTAAGTTCACTTGCCAACAAGGGCTTGGTGAACTCGTCGTCCTGGCCGATCACACCCACGTCGTAGGCGGTGATGCTGCCATCGACCAGCAGGCTCTGCTTGATCACGTCGAACAAGCTCTTGCGATCGTTGATGGGTTCAGTAGGGTAGTACAGCGTGTGGTTCATCTTCTCACGCAGGTCGATGGTGCGCCAGACACGGCGGTACCACATCACGTCGGCCTCGCGGATGTGCGGATAGGGCACCACGCGCTTGGTCTTCGTGTGTTCCTTGATATAGGCCCCGTCGAGCACGGTTTGCGCGCTGGAATCCATGGCGGTAAGGCCAAGGGCAAGCGGCGCGAAGCACAGTATGTTCTTGAGGTTCCTCATCGTGATCCAGTTTAAGATCAGGTCACTTTGAACGACAATGCACCCAGGTTCCGCACGGTGCCATCCGGTCCACGGGCCTTGATGCCCTCGATATAAACCTTCTGACCAGGCTTGGCCTTGGTGAGCATTTCCTTCATGTCGCCGCTAAGAGCCGCGCCCTTTACCGTCTTCTCGATCGGAGTGCCCGCGATTATCATGGTGAGCCGGTACTCCACCACTTCGAACTTCAGGTCGAACTCGAAGTTCTCCATCTTGGCGATCACGCCCTGGGCAGCGGTGAGATCGCTTTTCTTAACAGTTTCGTCGGCCGCACCCTTCTGCGCGAAATACGGCGTGGGGTTGGGCACGTTCTTCACGCGGAACTCCATCCCGGGCATGCTCTTCTTCGTGCCATCGGGGTTGGTTACCGTGGCACTGACCATGGCCTTGGCTTCCTTACCTGGACGGACGATGAAACCGTCCTTGTCCTTCGACAGAGTGCCGTTGCTCATGCTGGGCTGGATAGCGGAAGCGCTGTAACCTGCCACGCTAATGCTCACAGGGTTGTCCACGCCGCGATAGAACACGTTCATCTTGGTGGGGCTGACCACCAACATCGGCGCTGCAACCTCGAATTTTTCCATGAACGGGATCCTCTGCTCGGGCTGTCCGACCGGCTTGAAAACGATGATGCCCGCATACTTCTTTTCGCCAGCACTTGAGGCCGGGATCTCCAAGTTGTACTTCCCATCGGGGCCGCTCTGGAATACCTCCTTGGGTCCGATCACTTCATTCTTGATCGTGTCGATGGTGCCGTTCGTGGCCATTTCGACGGAGAATTTGTTGTTCGGGTCATATGCACCAAGGAAAATGTCAGCCTTGTACGTGTTCCCCGTTGTCACATAGCTGCTCAGTGGATCCACCATGGAAGACAGCTTCGAGAACTTGAAGCTGGAACCTTCCACATCCGCGAACAGCTTGTTGATCAACTCGTTCTCGCCGTTGCGCACATCGGATTGGATCTTCGAGAGGATCGTGATCCCCGCGACCATGGGCACGTGGTAGAAGTTGATCGACTCCCAATTGTTGTCCGTACCGCTGGCATCCAGCCTGTTGGCAAAATTGAAAAGCGCATCCATGCTTGCCGTGAACCCCGGGCTATTGTTGTACGATTTGAGCTTGTCGCGGTATGCCTCGAGCATGCCCCTGAGTTCGGAAGCTGAATTGGGACCGGTCTTGGGCTTCGCGGGCTCCCCGCCAACCATCAGTTCTGTAACCTGATTGATCTCGTCCTTGCTGTGGATATGGGTCAGGTTGAGCACGGTATCCCTCCCGGTCACTGCGTCCTTCGCGATGATCTTGCTGTTCGGCAATCCTTCCACGCCACGGATGATCTTCACCTTCAACGAATCGATGTGGTTGATCAGGTCAGCGGCCATCTTCTGGATCACCTGTGCCTCGGCGTACGCCTTACCGTACTTGGCCTTGTTCTCAGTAGCGTTCTTGCTGAAGCTCGTGTAGGTCTTGTCCAGCTGCTCCTTTTGGGTGCCCTTGGTCGTTTCCAGACCATTGTTCACCGTGATGAAGGAATCGAGGATCTCCTTGGACACGTTCAGCGCCAAGAGCGCCGTCAGCACCAAGTACATCATGTTGATCATCTTCTGTCTCGGGGACAGATTACCACCAGCCATTGGTCAGGTCGTTAGGTATTGCGGTTGTGGTGCTACGATGATCAGTTCACGCGCATGGCGTTGAGCATATTGCCGTACACGGTGTTGAGTTTGCCAAGGTTGTCGCTCAGCACACCGATGTTCTCCTTGTAGCGCTTGGTGTCATCCACCGTGCCACGCAGGTTGGCCAACAGATCGTGCATGCCTTCGAACATCTGGTTGGCGGCCTCCAATTTCTCGCGGCTGCCGCGTAGCTGCATCTCGTACATCTCGTTGAGTGCAGTAAGGTTCTGGCCCATCTTCTGGAGACTCTCACCGGCGGTCTTGCCTGCATCAACATGGGTAGCTAGGCCTACCAAGCTCTCGTTGGCTTTCGCATAGCTGTCGCTGAGCGAACTCACCCGTTCGGTGGCGCTCTTCAGACTGTTCGCGTATTCGTTCGTTGCGGAAGCGGCGCTGGTGATCGTACCCATCGCTTTGGCTTGGTCGCTGAGGCTGCGCATGCCATCGCCCAAGCTGGCGATCAGATCGGGTTCGATCTTGGCCCCTTCCAGCATATCGTCCAGTTGCTCGGTGATCGAGCGCTGGTCTTCTTTCTTGAAGTCGTCTCCTTCGGCCTTGTCGCCGGTGGCCAGTTCGGGATATACCAAGCTCCAATCAGGATCTTCATGGGGCGGCTCGAAAGCTGAGAAGAAGAAGATGATGGCCTCAGTGCTGAGACCAAGGATCAGGAAGAAGCTGGCGAACTGCCAGTGCTCGATCTTGAACAGTGCGCCTATGATCACGAGCGACGCTCCCCATCCGTAGAGCTTGGCCATGAAACTTTTCCACTTCTTGCTGCCGGGTTTCATCGGTTGTCCTGGTTGTTTTGGTTCAAATAGTTCGGAGAGTCTCGGTATGGAATGCGGTCGTGTGCAGGTTGTAACGCCGCGGGTTCCCTTTCTTGGTCTTGTGGTGGCCTAAAGATCTTCCGCGTTCACGGCCTTGCCTCGGCCCAGATAGGTCATTACACTGCGGAAGCCGATATAGCACTTGGCCGTATCCTGGTATTCGTAGCTGCGGCTCCCTGTCTGCAGGAAGTACCCGATGTCCTTCCAGGACCCACCGCGGATAACCTTCCTCTTGAGCGCAGGAGGATCGTTGGCCATGGCATCGTAACTGTACTCCGGGTTCAGGTCGTGATCGAAATCGTACACGCTTTCATCATAGGCCGTGCTGGTCCATTCGGCAACGTTACCGGACATGTTGTACAAGCCGTAGTCGTTGGGGCTATAACTGTCCACGGGCACGGTATGGAAACCTCCATCATCCACGTAGTTGCCGTTGAGTGGTTTGAAGTTCCCGAGGAAGCAGCCTTGACGGTTGCGGATGTACGGACCGCCCCAAGGGTATGGAGCTTGATCCAGACCGCCGCGCGAAGCATATTCCCACTCTGCCTCGGTGGGCAAACGGAAGTCGTTGATGAACGGCTCCATGCTCGCTTGGAGGTAGGAATTCATCAAGCGTGTGCGCCAAACGTTGAATGCGTTCGCCTGGCTCCATGTAATGCCCACAAGTGGGTACTCGTCGTAAGCCGGGTGCCAGAAGTAGTTCTTGGTCATCGGCTCGTTGAAGCTGTACGTGAAATCATGCACCCACGCCAAAGTGTCCGGATACACATTGATCACCTCCTTGATGATGAACTTGCTCCGATCGCTGTGTCCACGGATGGCATTGTTATGGCCCAACGTGTTGGTATAGCTCAGGTCGAGGTCCTTGCCGGCTTTGCGTGCCGCATTCTTCAGATCCACCCAGTAATACTCGAACATGAGCTTACGGGTATCGATGTCCTTGTTGCCGTAGAAACGCTCGCTTTCGCTGAGGAACATGTCGGCCAATGCTTCGCGCTCCTCCTCACCCCACCAATCGATGCGTTCACGCCAGTTCACCGCCGGGGGATCGATCTCCTCACCGAACTCATCCTCAGTGATCACATGCTCTCCGATATCCTCGTCGCCCAGGATCCGCTTGGCCGTGCTGTCGATGACATACTCCACGAACTGACGGTATTCGTTGTTCGTGATCTCGGTCTGGTCGATGTAGAAAGCCTGCACGCTCACGGTCTTGCTCTTGGAGTTGAGCGCGTAAGGCACATCCTCGTCACTGGGCCCCATGACATAGGCCCCCATGGGGATGTAGTTCATCCCGTAAGGATCCACTTGATACCATTCGGGCCGGCCGCCAGCCCCCACCAATTGGCCAGCTCCGCCACCGCCACAACTGGCAAGAACAGCTATGGCACACAGATATCCAATGGAACGTTTCATGATCCTCCGTTTTGGCCGCTGGGTCCTTGTTGGTTCCGTTGAAGGCGTGGGGTAAGCACACGCTTCAGACAAGGCATACAACGGTGTTGCAGGCATTTGGTTACGCGACACCCGGTTCACAGGAACAGGGGGTGGTGTGACTCGAACACTTTCGGGGGTTTGACGATCTTGAAGCAGTAGTTGAGCATGATCTCATGGCTGCCACTGCTGTAATTCTTCAGTTCACTGGTGGTGACGTCGTAGCTATAACCGATCTTCCAAGCACTCTTTCCGTCCGCGCTCTGGTGTTGGAACCCGATGAAGGGGGCAACAGCATCCTCCGTCCGGAACGAAACGCCCAGCCAGACCATCTTATTATACAGGAGGGATGCGGAGATGTCAAGCTGCGTGCTGGCTCCATCGCTCTTAACCAGAGCACTTGGCTGCAGCACGAACTTGCCGCCTTTTGTTATGTCCCAATTGTACCCAGCCAGCACGTAATAGTGGCGGGCGTTTTTGATGCTCACCGCCTCAAGATCGGTTTGTGGGACCTGTGTGCTTGAGATACCCGCATACAGCGTGGGTGAAGTGTAGTAGATACCGAGGCCAAGATCGAAGCCGGTGGAACTCGAACCATTGTCCGGTATGGCATCATCACTGGTTACAGGGTCAACAGCCACCCAATCATTCCCCAAACTCCGGCTGGTCATGCCGGCATACAGGCCGATGCCCAAGGTGCTCAGCCCCCCCTGGAGCTTCACGTGGTACGCATAGTGGAAGCGGGCCAAGGTGTTCTTCTGCTGACCCAATTGATCCAGGTACACCGAGAGGCCAACGCCGCTGCGGATGGCGTTGATCGGCATCTGGAAGTTCAGAAGACCCGTCTTCGGCGCTCCATCGAACCCGGACCATTGCTGTCGAAGCAGTGCCGTAAGGCACATATTACCGTTGGTTCCGGCGGACCCCGGGTTGATCGACAAGCGATCGAACATGTACTGGGTGAACTGCGGGTCCTGTTGGGCGAGCGCTGTGCTCACCGTTACGGCGCAGGCAAAAGCGGTAACGATCCTCCTCATCTCTGGTCCTGTTCAGTGGCTCCCAAGGGGACAAAAAATCCCGTTGGGAACGTGGTTGATCCCGGCGCCAATATAGCAATGGATGGATCCCCCCAAATTTTCCACACCCCCGCCCAGCCTTGGGATCGCGAACGGTTGACCCCACCCGATCGCGGGGTCAGCTGAGCTTCTGAAAGGTGCGCCACCAGCGGTCGGGCACTTCTTCGCGACAGGCGGCTTGGTAGTCCCCGACCGAGCACGGCACCAGGTGGTGGCGCTCGAACCGGGCCTCCTGTTCGGCGCGGTACGGGACATCCATCCACCATCGGTCACTGACCATGCTCTTATAGAAGACCAGTTCCTGGTCATGACCCTTGATCGGCACGTGGAACTTGGTGAACTTCTTCCTGTCCATCCACGGCAGATCGTTGGTACGGCTGCGATGACCGTCAAGGAAGCACCACACCATCTGGGCCGCCAACTGGGCGGTGGTACCGTTGATGTCGCGCTCCGGGTCCAACTCGTAGATCGCAAGGCTGCTGACCTTCTCGCTGATGCCAGCGTACCGCATCAGCTGACATACTTCCTCGCCATGGAACCCATTTGGACCTGGGCGACTGGTCCCGGGTGCATCGCTCCTGCGTATGGCGGACATGTCAACGCTCAGGGTATCGGCATTGCGGAGCACAGGCTCCATATCGGCCACGGCACCGCGGACCTCCCCGAGACGGTGCACATCGAAGAACAGCCGGTCCATCAACTCAATGCCGGGCTGGTCGATCAGGTAGGTCTGATAGCCGAGGTTGCTATAATTGAAGAGGTAGTTGGGCTGGCGCAGCACAATGTGGCTCAGGTAGCTCGTATCGGCGAGGCCTTGGCCGGGATCCCCCAGATCGAAGCGTGCATCAATACAGACCAGATTGGCCGTGCGCTCCAGTCTTTCGTAAGCCAGGTATTGGGTGAAGGTGTGGCCCTGACCCCCGCCGAGCACCACGGGCACGATGTTCATGCGCATGAGGTGCGCCAGTGTTTCGGCCAGCGCATGTTGGGTGTCCTGCGCGCTGTTGCCAGGATGCAGGTCTCCCAGGTCGACCAATTGCAAATTACCGGGGGGGAGGAAGAGTTCGTACAGCTCCGCACGCACGGCATCCGGCGCTTTCACCACAGTTCGCGGACGGGCATGACCTGGATCATCGAGCACACCAAGGATGGCGACCTGGGCTCCTTCGAGTTCAGGGAAACCGTTCGCAGTGTGGAAGCGTGTGTTCGCTCCGAGGGCATGTATGCTCCAGTCGGGCTGGCTGCGGCCGAAACGCGCGCTGGGCTTGAAATAGATGGAAAGATCCATTGCGTGATCGAGGGCGGGATCCCGTACCGGTGCTGGCAGGAATACGCGGTGCCCGAAAGGTCAGTGGCCCGTTGCGAACCCGTGCGGGTATCGGCAAACAACTGTCAACGCCTTGCTGTCAACTGAACCTCACTTCTTCTTCCGGAAGCCCCCCCGCTTCGGCCCCTTCTTCTTCTCCGGTGCTTCGGCGATCAGCTTCGCGCACTCCTCCAGTGTGATCTCCTCCGGCTTCTTGTCCTTTGGAAGGTTGGCGTTCTTCTTCCCATCGGTGATGTATGGCCCGTAGCGTCCGTCCAGGATCTGCAGATCACTGCCCTCGAACTTCCGCAGGATAAGCGCTGCGGCCCCGGCCATCTTGGCCTGCACAAGTTCGATGCCCCGTTCCAAGTTTACGCTTGCGGGATCCTCACCCTTCGGAATGTTCGCGTAGATCTTCCCGGCCTTCACGAACGGCCCGAACCGGCCACGGCCAACGGTCAGTATCTCGCCTTGGTATTCGCCTAGATCGCGCGTCTGGCTAGCTGCTTTCTTGTTGTCGATCAGTTCGATGGCCCGTGCAAGATCAATGGCCAGCGGATCATCCTCCGCTTGCAGGCTGGCATACGTGCTCCCGAAACGCACATACGGGCCGAAGCGCCCGATGCCTACGCTCACCACCTCACCATCGCGTTCACCGAGGGTCCGCGGGAGCTTGAAGAGGTCGAGCGCATCCTTGAGTTCGATGGTGCCGATGCTCTGGTCCTTTCGGAGGCTGGCGAACTTGGGCTTCTCCTCGTCGCCTACTTCACCGATCTGGATCATGGGACCGAAACGGCCGATGCGCGCGAAGATCTTCCGGCCGGTGGCGGGATCAAGACCCAACTCACGTGCGCCGGTTGCTTTTTCAGCAGTGTCCTTCACCGTACCGATGGTTGCATGGAACGGCGTGTAGAAGCGCTTGATCATGGCGCGCCAATCTTCTTTGCCTTCGGCGATCACGTCGAACTCTTCTTCCACGTTCGCTGTGAAGTTGAAATCGACGATCGTCGGGAAGTGTTCTACCAGGAAGTCATTCACCACCATCCCGATATCCGTCGGGAAAAGTTTTTGCTTCTCTGCGCCGACATTCTCGGTAGCCGTTGCATCTGTGATCGAATCAGCGGCGAGGGTGAGGACGCGGTACGGACGCGGCACACCATCGCGGCTTTCCTTCACCACATAGCCGCGTTTCTGTACGGTGCTGATCGTGGGCGCATAGGTGGAAGGACGACCGATGCCGAGTTCCTCCAGCTTCTTCACAAGGCTCGCTTCCGTGTAACGTGGGCTAGCACGATCGAAGCGCTGCGTGGCTGCCATCTCCTGCAATTGCAGCTGCTGGCCTTGGCGCATTTCGGGCAACAAACCTTCCTGCTCGTCACCCTCTTCATCATCACGGCCTTCCATGTAAACCTTCAGGAAGCCATCGAAGAGGATCACTTCACCTTGCGCAACGAGCTTCTCGTTCGCGTGACCACTGATCGCAATGTTGACGACCGTCTTCTCCAATTCCGCTTCGGCCATCTGGCTGGCGATCGTGCGCTTCCAGATCAGGTCGTACAAGCGTTCGGCATCGCGATCGGCACCGGCGGTGCGCACCATGAAGTCGGTCGGGCGTATGGCTTCGTGCGCTTCCTGGGCGCCCTTGGTCTTGCTGGCGAAGCGGCGGCTCTTGCTGTAGCGCGCACCGTAGGTTGTGGTAACAGCGTCAACGGCCGCGTTGATCGCGAACTCGCTCAAGTTCACTGAGTCGGTACGCATGTAACTGATGGCGCCTTGCTCGTACAACCCCTGTGCGATACGCATGGTGCGATCAACGCCGAGACCCAGCTTGCGTGACGCTTCCTGTTGCAATGTGGACGTGGTAAAAGGAGCTGCAGGAGAGCGTTTGCCGGGCTTCTTCTCCACAGCTTCAACCGTGTAGGTGGATCCCACGCAACCCTGCAGGAACGCCAAGGCCTCCGGTTCTGTGGCAAAGCGCACAGGCAGTTCGGCCTTCACTTGCGTCTTTCCATCAACGAGCAATACAGCGGTTACCCGGAAAGCGCTCGTGGAATTGAAACCGAGGATCTCGCGTTCGCGATCCACGATCAACCGCACGGCAACGCTCTGCACTCGACCTGCGCTGAGGCTCGGCTTCACCTTGCGCCACAGGATCGGGCTCAGTTCATAACCCACCAAACGGTCCAGCACGCGGCGCGCCTGTTGGGCATCGACCAGGTGCACATCGATCTCGCGCGGATTGGCGATCGCTTCCAGCACGGCCTTCTTCGTGATCTCGTTGAAGGTGATGCGTTTCACCTTGGAAGGATCCAGCTTCAATGCCTCCTTCAAGTGCCAGCTGATGGCTTCTCCCTCACGGTCTTCGTCGGTCGCAAGCCATACGGTCACTGACTTGTCCGCCTGTTTCTGCAGTTCACTGAGGCGCGCCTTCTTGTCGTCCGGAACGATGTAGGTCGGTTCGAAACCATTCTCCACATCCACGCTCAGATCGCGTTCGGGAAGATCGCGGACGTGGCCGTAGCTGCTGAGCACCGTATAGCCTTCACCCAGGTACTTCTCGATGGTCTTGGCCTTGGCCGGAGACTCCACGATCACCAGATCACCGCTTGCTTCCTTCTTCTTGGCCATGCTGCTCAACCAGTTCCATCAGGGCATCATTACCCCAATGAACAGGGCGGCAAATGAAAGGTGATGTTGAGCGATGTTCGACATCCACCCACCCCTCCTTCTCTCTCTTCCCTACGGGAAGGAAAATTTTGAACAGAAGAAAAGAAGGATGAGGGAGCTACGTGTCGGCGGGTGCGATCCGTTGCTCGCGGTCCTTGCGAAACGCTGCTCGCAACCGAGGACCGAAAAGCCTTGGAACTGTCAGGCCGAATGCCATTCGCACTCCGATTTGGTACTGGTTGGTGCCCAAAGCCGATTCATGTACAAAAGCGGGAAGTGGAACCGAAATCGACGCATTGGGCTCCACATCGATCAACCAACGGTCGCCAAGGTGTCCAGTGATCCCCCACCCCAACCCCGCAAAAATGGGAGCAGCGTACCCGGCGCGCTCTTCGTCGCGGTATTCGATCCGAGGATAACCGGGAATACCTGGACCGGTTACGATGCTCCAACCTTGAGACCATCCACTGGCCAAACCTCGGCTCCAGGAACGCAAGGCAAGCGTCGGTCGCAGCCAATGTGCACCGCGTTCCGAGAGGCGAACGTTAAGACCAATGATGATGTAAGCAGTATTCAGCCGCACGTACTCGTTTCCGTAAGAACCGCCACCCAACCCGCCTCCGGCAAAGTCAACATCGAACTCGCGCCGTTCATGCACAAGACCGAACATCAATCCGACCCTGTTGCTATCTGTTCTGGAGCGGTAGATGAGAGATAACGACCAGCCCGGTCCGGGTGTTTGTGAAAGCTCATCTGGCCTGCTATCCTCGTCGGAGGGTTGCATGTTCCAACCGTAAACGCCTCCACCAAGTTCCACGCTGGCTTGCGCGCTACCAATGCAGGGAACTGCAACGGCGCAGAACAAAATGCCGCAACGGAATACGTTGAGCAGATCGCTCGGGGGTTGCTGCCCACTTCTCATGGTGTTCCGGGCTTGGCTTTGCGTGCTTTGCCCACACGTCTTCCTACCCCTAGAGCCAATCCGCACTCGAACCAACGCGTGTTGGGGCCGCCATCGACCATGTGGCTTATGGGCGCATAAGCGATGTAGGGCTCGACGGTGGTCACATACCGATCGTTCGCTGAAGCAGTGATCCGCATGCCCAAAAACACAAGTACTTCAAGTCCTCCGACCGACATCGTTGTATCCTCAGA
>JBATMK010000137.1:0-3078 GCA_049289815.1 Flavobacteriales bacterium | reverse complement strand
GCCGGTGTACTGCAGGTTCTCATTGAACACGGCATCGCCCGTGGCCAGCAGCATCACGCCGCCATTGTTGTTCAGTGCATCGGTGTCGTACACCTGTGTTCCGGGAAGTGTGAAGTCCACGGTGGCGATGCCATCACCGTAGAGGACCGGTGCGGAAGTCGAGAGCATCACGGGCAGGTGTGTTCGCGGCTTCACCGCAACACAATAGCTGCCTGCGGGAAGACCCGCGAAGCCCACGGTGCTCGCGCCATCCAGATCCACGACATCTCCATCGCGTTGCAGCAGTGCCGCGCGCGTTGCGGCCACCGTGCCGGGCGTCGCGACAGGTCGCATCTCCACCAAAACCCAATCGACGATCGCGTTGTTGCCGGTAACGCTGAGCAAGCTTGCCGGGATCGTTGCACCGGGAACGTAGCCGGTCTCCGCATAACCCATTGCCGTGAAGGGTTCGGTGAGCGGGAAGGAGGGAAGCGTGCGCAATGCGTCGTTCATCTGGCCTCCGCTGTACGGGCCTTCGAGCATTACCCTGATACCGACGCGTGCTGCTCCGTCGAGGCGCGCGATGCGGTTGCGGCCCACGCCTGCGTAGGCTGTGAAGTGACCTCCGATGAGGACCTGGCCATCGGCCTGAAGTCCAATGGCCATCGTTTCCGCGTTGGGACCGGCACCTGGATCGAAGCTGCTGTCCAGTGAGCCGTTGGCATTCAACCGGGCAAGCCTGTTGCGCGGTGTTCCGTTCACGGTGCTGAAGGCGCCACCGATGAGGACCTTGCCATCGGGCTGCAGGGCCATGGAATAGGCGATGGTGTTGGGGCCGGTGCCCACGGCGAAGGAATTATCCAACGTGCCGTTGGTGTTGAGGCGCAGCACACGGTACACAGGGCTGCCATTGTATACGACCATTTCGCCACAGAGCAGGGCCTTGCCATCGGGTTGGAAGATGATCTCGAACACATGGCCCGTGCCGCTGCCGGGATCGAACGAGGTATCCAACTGCCCATCGACCTGCAAGCGCGCAAGTCGGTTGCGTGGCACAATGCCGTAGTGGTCGAACCATCCTGCGATGAGGATCTTTCCGTCCGCTTGCAGTCCGATGGCATATACGGATGCGTTCGGAAGACCGCCGGGAGTGAAGGTGAAGTCCAATGAACCATTGGCGTTCACGCGGGCGATGTACTCGTAGCCCGTGGTGTTGTAGGAAGTGAAATCACCCACGATGACCATCTTCCCATCGGGCCTTAGGGCCACGGCATGGATGGTACTACTGGCCCCGTTGCCGGGATCGAACGTCAGGTCCAGAGAGCCGTCAGTATTTAGGCGCGCGATGCGGTTGCGCACGGTGCCGTTCACCGACGTGAAGCCCCCGACGATGATGACCTTGCCGTCCGGCTGCAACGCGATATCCATCACCTCTCCGTTGGGCCCGGAACCGGGATCGAAGGAGGTATCCAACGTGCCATCGGCATGGAGGCGGGCCAGGTTGTTGCGGCGCGTGTTGTTGTAGGAATGGAAGATGCCGCCAATGATGATCTTGCCATCAGGCTGCAACTCCATCGTGCCCACGGGCCCGGAAACACCCGTGCCAGTATTGAACGCACTGTCCGGCTGTCCGCTCGCGCTCACGTGCGCAACGTGCCCGCAACCTCTTGTGCTGAAATTGGTGAACGCACCACCGACCATCAGTGATCCATCGGGCCGCAGTTGCGCAGCAAGCACTTGGGCATTTGCGCCTGTGCCGATGGCGAACGACGCATCGAGCGCACCGGTGGTGGTGAGCCGGGCGATGCCGTTGCAGGAGGTGCCGTTGTAGCTGTTGAACTCGCCAGCGGCCACCACGTTCCCATCGGCCTGTAGCGTCAGGGAAAACACGGATCTGGAAGCTGCGTTCGAATAGAAGCCTGTACCTGGATCGAAGGAGGCATCCAACGAGCCCGTGGCGTTGATGCGGGCGATCGCATTGCGTGACGATCCGCTGTAGTTCGAGAACGAGCCTCCGATCATCAATTTGCCATCGGGCTGCACCACGATGGCGCTGACCGCGCCCACAGGGATCCCACTGCTTGGATCGAACGATGCGTCCAGTGTGCCATTGGCGTTCACCCGGGCGATGCGGTTGCGCATTGTTCCGTTGTACGTGGTGAACGATCCACCGATGAGCACCGTCCCGTCCGGTTGGAGGGCGATGGCGAATACCGTGGCGCTGGCCCCGGTGCCCGGATCGAACGTGGCGTCCAGCGTGCCGTCCGCGTTCAGGCGTGCGATCCGGCTGCGGGGTGTTCCGTTGAACGTTGTGAAAGTGCCGCCGATCAGGATCTTGCCGTCCGGCTGCAGCGCGATAGCGCTGACGCTGCCATCAGCACCCGTGCCGACCGTGAAGAGATTGTCCAGCGTACCGTTGCTGTTGACCCGTGCGATGCGGTTGAGCGCCGTGCCGTTGTAACTCGAGAACGTTCCGCAGATCACAACCTTTCCGTCCGGTTGCAGGGCCATTGCCAGCAGGCTGCCGGAAATGCCCCCGACACCCGTTCCGGGATCGAAGGAGGGATCCAACGTCCCGTCCACGTTCAGGCGCGCGATATCGTTGCGCGATGTGTTGTTGTACGTGTAGAATTCCCCGCCGACAATGGATCTCCCATCGGGCTGTACGGCTATGCAGCGCACCGTGGCCGAACCCGAACCCACGATCCCCGTTCCCACACCGAAGCCCACATCCCCGGAATTGAAGGTGGGATCGAGGGCCCCCTCCTGTGCCCGCACGGAACAAGCAACGAAGAGCAGGAAGGCCGGGAACAGGTACTTGGTCATGGGTGTTCGCACATCTGCAAGATAGACGGACCGGTGCGGGGCGGGTGGCTTATCGCGGGCGCACCACCCGGAAGGAACTCATGGTCTCCTATTGGTTGTCATGGTGAGCCCGTAGTTATTTGTCATGGTGAGCCCGTAGTTATTTGTCATGGTGAGCCCGTCGAACCATGACTTGGCAACGAGTCGCGGTTCGAGGGGCACACCGTGACAGTAATGGAGTCGCGGTTCGACGGGCTCACCGTGACAGTATTGGAGTCGCGGTTCGAGGGGCAC
>JBATMK010000136.1:0-11599 GCA_049289815.1 Flavobacteriales bacterium | reverse complement strand
CTTACTTCGAGTTGGAAACGCACCTCGATGACCGCCCGGTGGAAGTGGTGGAGTGCTTTTACAACGGACGTTTCAGCGGAGCGCGCACCGATGGTCTGGATCTGAAGCACGGCCGTATCGGCATCGCTCCCGTGGGCGATCGCTATTTCGTGAGCCTCAACACCACCAAGGCCATCACGCTGTTCGACCCGACCGAGCGCAATGAAAATTCCCCCATCTCGCCGTTCCAATGGTCATCGGCCAAAAAGTTGAGGCGCGCCTTCGTGGTGGAGATGATCTCCACGTCCAGCGGTACGGATGGCATGGATCGGTTGCGCATCACACCGCGCGACAGCAGCGGCTCCTCATTCGCGGTTGAACTCTGGCTGGCAACAGGCACTGATGCCATACAAGTGATCGAACTCAGTTGCAGCCGTTGCGCGAGACATCCTTTCCTGCCGCTGTGGACGGACCACGCGATCAATAGTGTCGACCTGCGCATACGGCAGACTTGGCGGGAGCAGAAGGGCCGGCGAATGCTCGATCATTTGGAATTGGCTTACACGCTCGACTATTCGAACACGGAACACCCCGAACGCATCGACACGAAGGCCGTGCTGCACTTGTTCGACCCAGGGGGCGCGTTCATACTGCCGCTTTTCGAGTACGACAGCGAACAACCGGACTACCGCAAGATCACCATGCAGCCGTACGACTCCGTTTTCTGGGAACAGGCCCCCTCGTTGATGCGGACCGAACAACAGGATCGTGATCGCGACTTCCTCCGGCGCAACGGCCTGCTCACGGGAAGCACCGTGCCGGAGCAGTGGAGGAACAAGGGCTTCTTCGAAAGCAACTGTGCCCTATGGTCCGCCAACAAGCGCATCAGCTTGAAGAGCCTTCCACCGCCGCCCGAGGATGCCACACGACCCGCGAACTTCCGATCCACCGGCGCAGCGGTGCCGGCAACCCAGGTGAACCTTGAAGCACAACTCTACCTGGACATGGACACGACCGGCGGGATCTTTCGCGTCTTCACGGCAACCATACTTGACGGCTTCCGCTCCTACTACCTCCTACCGGAACAAGCCCATACCAACTGCTTCATCAACCTCTTCTTCGACCTGTGCGAGATGGAGCGACGGACCATGGATGAGCAATTGCACCAGACCGGCATGGAGCCGTTACGGGCCCGTGCGATCCATGCTTTCTGGACGGACCATCTGAAGCTGCTCACGCGCCGCTACGTAAGCGAAGTTGACCTGGGCGCGGACCGCGAGGCCATGGCCAAGTGGAACGCCAAGGTGAAGCAGGCACTGGGCATCGACAACATGGCGATGTTCGGGCTGACGGACGAACACAGGTGAACGGCGGCGCGCTCTACTTTCGCCACGTACCGCTAACCGCCCATGGCCCGCATCAAGACAGCCACCGCCGAAGTCCAGATGACCCTGGAAGAACTGAAGGAGGAGATCCTGCGCGATTACGAATTGTGCACGACGAGCCGTGAGGCCAGTTTGATCGGGCGGAAGGAAGTGCTCGGTGGCAAAGCCAAGTTCGGGATCTTCGGCGATGGCAAGGAACTCGCGCAGGTGTGCATGGCCAAGCAGTTCCGCAACGGCGATTGGCGCAGCGGCTACTACCGCGACATGACCTTCATGTTCGCGATCGGAGAATTGACGGTGCAGCAATGGTTCGCGCAGCTATACGCGCACGCCGATGTGAACGCCGATCCCAGCAGCGCAGGCCGCAGCATGAACGGGCACTTTGCCACGCGCTCGTAGGACGAGAACGGTGAGTGGAAGGACCTGATGGCGCAGCCGAACTCCAGCGCGGACATCTCTCCCACCGCCGGACAAATGCCACGGTTGCTCGGCCTCGCGCAGGCGAGCAAGATGTTCCGCAATAGCCCCGCGCTGCACGGCTACACGCAGTTCAGCGATAAAGGCAACGAGGTCGCCTTCGGCACCATCGGTGATGCAAGCACCAGCGAAGGACCGTTCTGGGAAACGATGAATGCGGCCGGCGTGCTGCAAGTGCCCATGGCCATGAGCGTATGGGACGATGGCTGGGGCATCAGTGTGAGCAAGGACTACCAGACCACGAAGGGCAGCATCAGCAAAGCGCTCGCGGGCTTCCAGAAAGAGGAAGGCACCAATGGCATCCGCATCTACAAGACCAAGGGCTGGAACTACGCTGACCTGAACAAGACCTACGAGGAAGCGATCGCGCTTTGCCGCGAAGAACATGTGCCCTGCCTGATCCACGTGGAAGAAGTGACGCAGCCGCAGGGCCACAGCACCAGCGGAAGTCACGAGCGGTACAAGGGCAAGGACCTGCTGGAATGGTACAAGCAGTACGACTGCAACGTGAAGTTCCGCGAGTGGATCCTGGGCTTCAAACCCGGTGGAGCTCCGATCGCTTCAACGGAAGAGCTCGACGCCATCGACGCGAAAGCGAAGACCGATGCACGCGCCGCGCAGAAGGCCGCATGGAACGCCTTCCAAAGCGAGATCAAAGCAGAGCTCGGCGATGTGGCCTTCATGATCGAAGCGCTGGCCGGTGCACGCTTCGAGGACCCCTCGGTCGCCGCAACCATCACTGCGTTGGCCAATGAGTTACGCACGGAAATGACCCCCGGCCGGAAGGAAGTGGTGAGCGCCGCGCGCAGAGCGTTGATGCTCGGTCGTAATGGTGACCCCATCGCCCGCCAGCCGCTCAACGATTGGATCGCCAGCGCCATGGCCCTGAACGGCGACCGTTACGGAAGTCATCTTTACAGCCAGAGCGCAAAGAGCTGTTTGAACGTTCCAGAGGTGCCGGCTGAATACGCAACGGATGAGCATGTCGATGGCCGCATCATCATCCGCGACAACTTCCAGAAGCTCTTCGAGCAGGAACCCCTGCTGCTGACCTTCGGCGAGGACACCGGCAAGATCGGCGATGTGAACCAAGGCATGGAGGGCATGCAGGCGCGCTTCGGTGAACTGCGTGTTGCCGACACCGGCATCCGTGAAGCCACGATACTCGGACAAGGCATCGGCATGGCGCTGCGCGGGTTGCGACCTGTCGCGGAGATCCAATACCTCGATTACCTGCTCTACTGCCTGCAGATCATGAGCGATGATCTCGCCATGACGCAGTGGCGCACCAAGGGCGGACAGAAAGCTCCCCTGATCGTGCGCACGCGCGGTCATCGCTTAGAAGGCGTATGGCACAGCGGCAGCCCCATGGGCATGATTCTCGGCGCACTGCGTGGCATCGTGGTATGCGTACCGCGGAACATGCAGCAGGCCGCTGGCATGTACAACACGCTGCTCCAGAGCGATGATCCCGCGCTCGTGATCGAATGCCTCAACGGTTACCGCAGCAAGGAGCGCATGCCGAGCAACCTCGGCGCGTTCACCGTGCCCATCGGCATTCCGGAAGTGGTGCGCGAAGGCAGCGACCTTACGCTCGTGAGCTATGGCAGCACCTTCAACTTGTGCAAGCAGGCAGTGGATCGCTTGAGCGAACTCGGCATCGAAGTGGAAATGCTGGATGCACGCACCCTCCTACCCTTCGACCGGAACCACCTGATCGTGGAAAGTCTCAAGAAGACCAACCGCCTGCTGGTGGTGGATGAAGACGTTCCCGGCGGAGCCAGCGCCTTCATCCTGCAACAGATCCTGGAAGTACAGGGCGGCTACCGCTACCTCGACAGCGCACCGCGCACCGTCAGTGCCAAAGCCCATCGCCCCGCGTACGGCAGCGATGGCGACTACTTCAGCAAGCCCAGCATCGAGGATGTGGTGGAGACGGTGGTGGGTATGATGAGGGAGTGAACGCGCGATGGCCATCACTATATTCATCAGCTACTCCAACGACGACAGGGGTAGGATGCTGTCCCTGCGCAAGCGCATCAACGCGCACAGCTCCCTGAAGGCAACCGTTGTGGCGGACGACCGCAAGGCCTCGAAGCTGCTGACGGACAAAGTCAAGGACGGCATCAAGGACTGCGACTACTTCGTGTGCATCCTCACGGCCAAGTCCATCACCAACCAGTGGGTGAACCAGGAGATCGGTTACGCCACGGCTTTGGGCAAGCGCATACGACCCATCGTGGAATCCAGGGTGCTGGACAAGTTGAAAGGATTCGTGCATAAGCAGATGGACCTTCCCTATTCGGTGAAGACCAACGGCACGAGCCCGCGATCACAGGGCGTCCTTTTTTCCAAACGCGCCAAGGTGCTGGTGGACGATATCCTGCTGGAGAACAAACTCACTCCGAAGGAAGTGGGCCCAGAAAGCCTCTTCCCGGGCATTTGGGAATGCGAGTACACCGTGAACGGCAAGCGCGGGATCGACCCGAAGGTGGAGGTGAAGAACACCAACGAGTACCATACCAATGGCAAGTTCGCCTTCGTGCTCGAGGACTTCAAAGCAGACTTGAAGAAGGGATCGCTCTCATTCACGAAGCGCGATCCGAGGGACAAGGGCCGCAGCGCAGTGAACGACCTGCGCATCGTGAAACTGAACGAGCGGTACGAAGGGAACGAGAACGGCTCAACGCCCATCGCTTACTATAGGATCGATGCACACTAGCTTCACCGTTGTATGAGTTCACGGACAGCACTTCAGTACTTCACCACTCTGCGGGTCGTGAGCGTGCCATCCACTTTGCACTCGAGGAAGTACACACCCACCGGGATCGGGCCGGGATCCACTTTGGTCTCGAGGGTACCCATGGCGTTGTGCTGCTGTTGCGCCACCAGTTGTCCCAGGCTGTCGAACAAACGGATGCCGACTTTCCGCAAGCCCTGTTTGCGCACCTCCACGGTGAACGTGGTTGTGAAAGGAACAGGATGAACACCGACGTGGGCTTCCTGTGGCAGGGATGCCGGTGCTGCGGAGATGATCTCCATGCAGGGCCTCTCCTGGTTCGGAAGGGCGAGCCCGCAGCTACCGCTCAGGGTTACGGCATTGTTCACGAAGCCGCATCCTGTTCCCAGCACCTCGGGGTATTCGACCACATCGAGATAGGAGCTGTAGGGATTCCCCACGTAGAGCTTTCCATCGTTGGCCAGGAGCAAGCCGCATTTCGTGCCCGGGTAACCGACGGCGATGTCCACTGCCGTGGAGGGGATATTGGACGAGTTGAGGTCATACTGGTACACGTGGGCCGTGTTGTAGCCGGTGACATAAAGACGGGTGCCCGTGGGTGAGAATTCCGCCGAGTAGGCCCCAGGGATATCGGCGAACGTGGCGACCGTGCGCGGATAGAAAACATTTCCCGTTGCATTGTCGAAATCGAAGATCTGCACCACATCGCCTCCACCCGAATTGCCCAGGACCGCTGCCAACGTCTTGCAATCGGAAGAGAAACGCAGACCGCCCCAGCGGTTGATCCCCGTGTAATCCATTCCCAGAACAGAGATCACGGGAACCGTATCGAGGCCCTGCGGTGTCAAGCGGTACGCCAGGAATTCCTGGTTGTTGGCTTCGTGGGTCACGATCCAATGATCCTGGCCGTTCGCATGTTGGGTAGCGGCCACCTGCTCCCGGATGTTCGGGTTCACCAGGACGTTCACCACGGGTGTGATCCCGCCCAGACCACCGTTCAACGACATGTCCACAATGGAATACCGCAGGTCGGTGGGCGAGAATTCCCAAGTGTCGGTGGTGAAGAGGAAGTACTGATCGCTGTTGCCGGGATGCTGCACGATCAGGGCTGCTTGTGTGGAAATGGGGCTGGCGGCCAGCAAAGGACCGGGCATCACGGCGTTGGCGCTGTTGAACACCTGCCGTCCGTTCGTGTAGAACAACAAGTTGCCATTGTTGTCCGAGAGGGCGGCACATCCCTCGTTCGCGGACATGATGCTCCCCGATTGAACCACCGGCGCGCCGCTCGTTAAGCTCACGGAACAGCCCTGTCCGAAATGCCAGTTCGAATTCTGGAGTTGCGCCGTTGTGATCAATGGGCCACAACCCACAACAACTATCAAGGCGAGCAGCGCTCTGTTCATGGGGGTCCGTTCTTTCACACAGACGAACGTAGCACAAGGTGGGATGCCTTGCTGATCACGGACAGCCCATACATTCACAACTGCGTTCGCGGTGATCATCGAGAGCCCATGATGCCGCGGTCGTCCGGCATTGTCATCACTCACCCTCACCCGCTCGCCATGACACATTTCAAGACGCTTCTTTGGCTGATCGCAACCGCGCTGCTTTCCGTTGAAGTATGCGCCCAATGTCCGGTGAACGCTTCGGCGGATCCCAACACGATCAATCAAGGCGGGACATCGGCGTTGACCGCTACCGGTGCTATCAACTACACCTGGAGCCCCGCGACAGGCCTGAGCGGGACAACAGGTGCAACGGTGGACGCTTCACCTTCTGTTACCACCACGTACACCGTAACCGGGATGTGTCCGTGGATCAGCGTTGCCACTGGCTACCGCCATGCACTGGGTGTTTTGTACGATGGCACGTTATGGTCGTGGGGCAACAACACATCAGGCCAACTCGGTACCGGCGGCACTTCGCCTTCTTCGGTGCCGGTGCAGGTGGGCAGCGACAACGATTGGAGCACCGTGGCGGCAGGCAACTACCATAGCCTCGCGATAAAAACCAACGGAACGCTCTGGGCGTGGGGCGAGAACCTCTACGGACAGCTGGGCGAGGGCAGCAACCAGTACGAATTGCTACCCGTGCAAGTGGGGAGCGATACGGATTGGGAACAGGTCTCCGCCGGTTCACGGCACACTGTCGCTTTGCGCACCAACGGTACGCTATGGGCTTGGGGCGACAACACGGCAGGACAATTGGGCGACGGCACTAACACACCGCAAACAGCACCCCACCAGAGCGGCACGGCGAACGATTGGGCAAGCATCGACGCGCAAGGATTCCATTCCATGGCATTGAAGGACAACGGAACGCTCTGGACATGGGGCGACAATACCTACGGCCAGTTGGGTGATGGCACCGGCGCCAACCAGAACGCCCCCGTGCAGATCAGCGCTCTCGGCGCCTGCTCGACCATGACCACTGGCTATTACTACGGCATGGCGATCAAGTCCGATGGCACGCTCTGGGGCTGGGGGAACAACGCTGCCGGCCAATTGGGCCAGGGCACCGATCTCCAGGAATTGTCACCCATCCAGGTAGGGTTCGCGAACGACTGGTCCACGATCGATGGTGGCTTCTTCCATACCCAGGCCACGCGAACGGATGACAGCCGCTGGGCTTGGGGCGAGAACGTTCTGGGCGAGCTAGGCACAGGCGACAATGTGAGCCAGTCCAGCCCCGTGCAGGCCGGTACCGACTGGGCTTTCGTGATGGCCGGGAACGGCTGGAGCTTCGGCTCCCACGACGATGGCCAGCTGCTGTCCTGGGGCGGCGGAGGTGATGGTAACCTGGGTAACGGAAGTACGAGCGATCTGAACACACCCGGCCCTGTCACCGGATCAAGCGGCTCAGCGAACGTTACTGTTATCGTGATCCCGATATCGGTGGAGGAAGTCGCGAACACGATCACGTTCTCGCTGGCGCCGAACCCGGCATCGGATCGCGTGCTGCTCCGCATCGGTAATGGATCAGAAGGTACGGCCTATTCCGTTGCTGACCATTTCGGACGCATCGTGCTTAGAGGAACAGTGCGGTCGGATGAAGAGAGCATCGACATCAGCTCATTGCAAGCGGGCGCATACATCTTCCAAGTGGAAGTGCACCATCAGCAAGCCCGTGCAAGGCTGGTGGTCCGGTAAAGACCAGAAGCACTTACCTATCACGTACGCCCCGGCCGATCGTTGCACCACTTCTGCCACTTGGTGTACTGCTCTTCGGTGAGCAGCTTTCTCAGTTCATCTTCATAGTGCTTTAGCGCGGCGCCGCTCATCTCGGGGTCCTTCTCCCCGCCTTCCAATGGGCCTAGGCATTCGGTCTTGCACTGCGTCTGTATCGACTGCACCTTGTCGATCTGTTCGGCCGAAAGGCCCAAGGATCCCCACACGGTACCATCGGTGGCCAGGATGCATGCACTCCCGACATCCTTCTGGTTGGGTATCGTCTCCACTTGTGCCGATGCGGATCCAGCGCAGAGCAGCGCCAAGGCGAACGTGAAGAAGGTGCGTGTCATGATGGCGGATATTTGAGGGTTCCTGCACAAGAGACGTACCCCAAAGCGCACCTGCGTGCATTGCCACGGCTGCACCGGCCGGACGCTCCATGGATCAACATCACTCCGTTCATGGGAACGGGACATAGTACCCCCTGATCGGGCACGTATTGCCCCATCTGCGCATTCCCACACCGTTCTGTCCTGGACATCATTGCTCGCGAGCCTTCCATTGCGGCCGGGTCCCAGCGGGGTTGAGTACACCGGGCACGGCATTGGGCAACATCCCCACATGCGTTACCTCCTCCCCACCGGAACCATCCTCGTGTCAAGGCGCGAAGAACTATTCGGACCGCTGGTTGATCAACAGACTTAACCGCGCTAAACGCCTTAACACCAGCAGGCCATGTTACAACCCACAGACTTCAAACCGACGGCCTCCGGTAAAGCGACCAAGATGGACCGTCTCATTCGCTGGGTGATCATTCCACTGGTGCTGGTGATCGGGCTTTCGGGTCTTGTCTACTACGTGGCGGTTGGTCATGGTTCCGGTCCTGGGCCCGTTGAGGTACCGACCGATGAAGCGGCGATCGCGCGTTAATGAGCTGACCTCAGAATTTCTTTATCGGATCGCTTGCAAGAAAGTGGTCCTGCCATGATCCATGGCTCCTTCCTCATGACATTCTGATGATCGTGCGCGATCTTGCGGTCAAGAGCAGGCAACGATGACCGGACCTTGGATCGAACTGCGCCGCATCGTGGAGAGCATTGCACCCGCCCTGCAGGCGATCAGCGATGCGCAGGCCGCCACACCACGCGCACCGGGCAAGTGGTCGCCGAAAGAGGTGATCGCCTTCAAGACGCCAGGTGAAGGCGTGGCCGTGACGCTGCGCTACTTCATGAACGATCACGTGGATCACTTGAAGCACCATCTGCGACAAGTCCTGCCCGATCATCCTTCCCTCACATGAACACCGAGCAAGCCTATGATCAGTGGGCGGCACAGTACGACAGCAACCGCAATCGCACCCGCGACCTGGAGGCCATCGCCTTGCGTAAGGTCCTCTCAGGCATCCCAGCCGATCGTTGTTTGGAGATCGGTTGCGGCACCGGCAAGAACACCGAATGGTTGGTGGAGCATTGCGCGCATGTGACGGCGGTGGACTTCAGCTCGGAGATGTTGGCGCGTGCGAAGGAGAAGGTCGTGTCGGACCGCGCCATATTCCGGCAGGCCGACATCCTGCAGCCGTGGACTTTCGTTGATCGCCTCTATGATCTTGTCACCTTCAGCCTGGTGCTCGAACACATCCCCGATCTCGGACCCGTGCTTCGCGAAGCCGCCAACGCGCTTCGGCCGGGCGGGCACGTGTACATCGGTGAGCTGCATCCCTTCAAGCAATACAGCGGCACGAAAGCGCGCTTCGAACTGGACAGCAGAACGCAGGTGGTCCCTTGTTTCGATCATCACATCTCGGACTTCACCGCTGCTGCGATTGCCGCCGACTTACGGGTGCGCGACGTGCAAGAGCACTTCGATGACAATGATCGGAGCGTCCCACCCCGAGTGCTTGTCCTGGTCCTGGAGAAATGAAGGCAGCTACCTTGCAAGGACACCCAATGACCCCGTACCTGCACATCGCTACGCTGATCGCCGGCATCTGGGCCCTGGCCAACGGGATCCTGCACGATGCCTTCGTTCTCGCCAAGCACCAGGGGCCTTACGACCGCGACTTGTTACGGCTCTTGCTTGATGGTCACATTCTCCTGACCGGGGGCGTTGCCTATGTGATCGCATATTTCCTGATCAAGCAGGGCAACGCGTTGGGGATCTACCTGTGCGTGCTGTGCGCTGTAAGCTTGATCGTTTATTGCGGTCTCATATTCCCTTTCCTGAAGTCCTTCGGTACGATCGCGATCAACCTCGTGGTGCTTGTGATGGCGGCACTCCGGCTGTGGTCGGGTTCATGAGGATGTTGCACCGGACTGTGCGTAAACTTGTTCATGCCGACATCATCATGAAAACCCCACTCCTCCTCACCTGCGCCGCGTTCTTCTTCGCCGGTGCCCGCTCCTCGGCACAGGTCATCCCCTCCGATGTGATCGGCGACACCGGCTGGATCATGTGGGGGGCTGATTCCATCTGGCTGGTGCGCGCGGCCGATGGCAACGTATGGATGCAGTCCAACTTCGGCGCGGATCGCGTGGCCACAGCTTACAACGATGCAGCCGCCTTCGGCGACCTGTACCAGTGGGGCCGCTGGCACGATCTGCACAGTCTGCCCACGAGCCAGACGGCGCAAGCCTCCACACTCTCACAGAACAACCCGCTGGGCCTGGGCCTCGGCAGCGACAAGTTCTACATCGGTCCGAACCCGGGCGATTGGTGGTGCGCTGGCAGCGGGTCGGACACATGGAGCACCTCTGTCAGTTCCACCAGCGGCCTCGATCCCTGCGCGTCGTTGGGTACGGGATGGCAGCTTCCCTCGCAAGCGCAATGGACGGCCGTGCTTGCGGCTGAGATCATCACGAACCGGGTTACCGCGTTCGATTCGAACCTGAAGCTGGCAGCAGCCGGCGCGCGCGACGGACAAAGCGGCATCATCATCAACGCCGGTACCTATGGCCAATACTGGAGCAGTACGGCCAGCGGCGTTTACGCGAAAGACCTCACCGTCGGTGATACCTGGGTGAACCCCGACGACGAGGCATATCGCAGCTATGGCATGTGCGTGCGGTGCCTGCACGCTTCGTTGCATGTTGGTGTGGAGGATCACGACGGCACCGATGGCCTGCAGTTGTTCCCGAACCCAACGAATGATGTGTTCACCGTGGACCATGGCGCGGAGATCATCCGCAGCATCACGGTCCGCTCTGCCGACATGCGTATCGTGCGTACCCTGGCCGTTGGGGCGACTTCCACCACCCTCTCGCTGGATGGCTTCACTCCGGGGTGCTACGGGATCATGGTGGAAACAGCCAAGGGGCCGAGTTGGCACCGGCTGGTGCTCCAACGGTAGGCCGCGCTGGAGGCTGCTACGCCACAATGAGGGTTTTCGGCCGAACTGTGTGTCGGCACCCCTTGCCTATCGGCCGGAAATCCTATTTTCATGGCCTAACCCCTAACCCCCACCATCATGTCCACCAACTTGACCGGCCCGACCATCGTGGCCTCGAACAACGACATCAAACCATCCGGCGTCGTTTCCACTCCCGCCAACGGTTCCGATGGAACCTACACTTGGGTGTGCGTTGGCCAAAAGGATTCCGGCGCCACCAGCACCATCACATTCTCCGTGACCGGCACGGCAGCCAGCCCGGTGATCAGTGGCACTGCCCCCAACAAGAACACCGTTACAGCGTCCTGCAACCAAAAGGTTGCTACCACCAATTACGTGCAAGTGACCGCCTCCTACGGGGGGACGAGCAACACACAGAACTGGACGATCAATGTTGGATCCAGCACCAGTAATGTGGTGCGCTTCGTGAGAGGCAACGGCGGTGGAAAGTAGAACCGCAGCC
>JBATMK010000135.1:0-31301 GCA_049289815.1 Flavobacteriales bacterium | reverse complement strand
TCACGTTGTTGAGCGGCTTCGGCCTGGGCACCTTGCTCTTACCGGTGTTCGCCTTGTTCTTTCCCTTGCCCGTGGCGGTCCTGCTCACGGCCGTGGTGCATCTCCTGAACAACCTTTTTAAGCTGGGATTGCTTTGGAAGAACATCGACCGCCGCGTGGTGTTGCTATTTGGCGCACCGGGGATCCTTGGCGCCCTCCTCGGCGCGTGGCTGTTGGCGCGGCTAGGCACAATGCAGCCTTTGTACATGGGCATGCGCGTTGGAGTGGATGCACTGCACATCGCCTTGGCCGTGCTCATGGTGTTGGTGGCGATCACCGAGTTGCTGCCTCAACTGGCCACCTTCTCCTTCGCTCCGAAGTTCTTGCTACCTGGTGGGTTCATCAGCGGCCTGCTCGGCGGCTTCAGCGGGCACCAGGGAGCCCTGCGCACCATGTTCCTGCTGCGCTCCGGACTTTCCAAGGAAGCGCTCATCGCAACGGGCGTTGCCATCGCCTGCTTGGTGGACCTGACGAGGATCCCGATCTACGCCGCTTCACCGCTCAAGGGCGAAGTGGTCGCACACTGGCCATTGCTCAGCGCAACCACCTGCGCTGCGTTCCTTGGCGCCTACTGGGGCAAGCAACTGATCCCGAAGGTGACGATGCGCGGCGTGCAACTCATCGTCGCGGCCTTCATGATCGCTGTAGCCGTCGGCCTCATCTGTGGGGTGGTATGAAGTTCATTTCACCAGGCCGGAAGCGATACACATGCTCGATCCTGACCTCTACTCTGCGACACCGTGTGAAGGAGCATGCCTGAACAAGGGTCCCAGTTCGATCCCGAGATCCAAGCCCATGGTACAACGCGTTTCGCCAACGAAGACCTTACCAGTGTTATCCGGAAGTCGGTCGTAGTCGAACCGCGAAGGCTTGACGAGCAAGACGTGAGGTTCCAAAAGGATGCTCAACTTGGATGTTGCTCTCCATGAACAGCGCAGACCAAGCCGAAAGGCGAGGCGTGTCGGTAGCTGGGTATTGTCGGACTTCTCATTCATTGTGCCGTCATAGGCGTAGGTCCATCGAAGTTTTACTGCTTCCGCAATCCGCCCCTCGATAGCCAAGAGTATGTGCCAATCCCAACGCCTGCGCCCGACGAGCTGCCGGCAAATGCCGATCAACGGCGCTATCTCGGCCACCTCGAACTCGGACCGCAACGGGGTCTTGAACCTGTTGTCGTTCGCTTGTCTTACCAATATCAGCGACCGTTGGCCAAAGCGCCAGCCGAGCAGCAGGCCCACCCGTTTGCCGAACTCGTGGCGATAACGCATACCATACTCCGACTCTACCGTTGGCGACAGTGCTTGTGTGTGGTGCCGTGTACTGTAATAGGCATGCTGTGCGGCGCCCGTAATGGCGATCCAACCGTTCTGCGCATCGGCAGCCAGCGCGATCGCTACCGCGATGGCTACACAATGGACCCGTTTAAGTGCTCGCATCATTTACCTTCCGTCCAGCACCAAGATCCGATCTTGCAGTGGAATGCTCTTACTCGAACACAATGCTCCCACTGTATCGCTGTGCACCATCGCTCAACTCCACGTGGTAAACGCCCTTGGCCTGCGCGCGCACATCCAGTTTCAGGCCTTGCTCGGTGAATTCCAGTGGTGCGCGCTGCACCAGCTGGCCGGTGTTGTCGTACACGCTCAGCACCAAGCCATCGCTGGCTTGCAGGCTCTGCGGCAGGTCTATGATGCACAGGCCGTTGTTGGGGTTGGCATAGATGTGCAATTCTTCATTGTTCTCCGTTATCCGCTGTATGCCAGTGAAGCCACTGAGGCTGTCCAAGCGGGCGAGGAACATATCTGTGAAACCTAACAAACTCACCGGCACTGTGTAGGTGCTGAAGTTCATGGTGGAGTCGTAGTCGCAACTCAGGTAAAGCCCCTCTTCTGCGCACAGAACCGAGCCAACCGCGTACCGTACGCGGCCGAAATGCGAGGCGGCGAGGCAATTCCCAACGGTATCGAAGCGAGCCAAATATCCATCGCGGGAGGTGGAAGCGGTAAGCACGGTATTCCCCAGGTTCAGTTGATCTTCCAGCCGACCCATAATGTAGAATTCATCATTGGCACTGACCTCAAGGTCCCGGGTTATGGAAAGATCAGAGACCATCAGCACTTTGGCCCACAGTACCGAACCTTCCTCATCCAAGAAGGCGATGAAGTGGTTCAGGACCAAGGGATCGCCTTCAATGGTGTCCCCATTTACGTAGAGGTTCTCATTGAACACCCCCGCAACCATCACTTTACCATCGCTCGTGGCTGCGCAGTGGTAAATGGTTACGGCGCTATCGGACCGCAAACTGGTGTACCAGATGATGGCCCCGGTGGTGTCAATTCGTGCAACGAAACCGTCCCCGCCCGGTGACTGCACCGCAACGGGTTGTCCCCATAGCGTGGAGCCGGAAACGAACTGGCCGCAGACCAGCCAGTCATTCTCGACCCATTGAGCATCGTAGATACCCCCAAGTGAAACGGTCTGTAATGCGGAAACAAAATTCCCATCCACATCGTACTTCGCCATAGATCCACCTTGTGGGATGTTGATGGTGGTAGCCTCGTAAAATGTTGCGCCCCCAAAAGAGCAGTACCCGAATGAGTAGACGTTTGAATTGCCGTCCACCAACAAGCCCTGACTACTGGCGGTGAACCCTATGGCCCCCTTTGCCCATAGGCAGTTTCCTTGTGCATCGTAGCTCGCCACGAACACATCCGACTCGAAATCGGAACCGCCGCTCAGGACGTGCGGTCCAAAAAAGGTGTTGGGGCTGGAGTACCTGCCCGCCATCACCACCCGGTCGGACACTGGATCGTACGCGATATCAGCTCCGCCGTCAGCATCGGATTGCAACTGCGCAGGTTCGCCGCCGGCGGTCCGCACCCAGATCACGTTACCTGCTGTATCCCACTTTGCCAAAAGGGCATCGCGGTCTCCTAGAACGGTTGCCGTATGGCTGTCGAACACGGTCTCGGCCACAAGCACACCTGTACCGTAAATATGGCCTTGTAGGTCATGTTCAAGAATGAATCCAGAGTTATAGCCCCCGGCATTCCCATAATGCCTCAACCAATTCACTTGCTGAGCAAGGCAACCGGCAGCGATCGCAAGGAACCCTGCGATGGAACCCATGGAGCGATACATGATCATGGCAGTTTGGTGAATGATGCGGTAAGTAGCTCTAGACCCATGCGTAGGGAAATACGATAGATACCTGCTGGCAACCCCCGCACCAGCTCGCGTGGCTCCCTTTGCGCTGACGCTCGCGTGCCGCGAGTGTCCATCGGTCTAGGGCCTCCGGCCCGCCCCTGCGCAACTCATGCACACTCGCGGCTCCCATGTTCAAACGTAACCACGCCCTTCCACGCGTTGGAGATAACCATTGAGCACCAACGGACCATCCGGATGCGCACTGCTCAATAGGTAGTGATGCGCCTCGCTGACGATCCGCGCCTCAACAGGGTTGTTGTGGATGTAGGCGATCTTCTGCTCGGTGGCTGCTTTGCTCCACAGCTCGATCGGATGACTGTCCGTTTTCCAAAGGACGAAGTCCGTGTGCTGCGACTTTCCGAACGCCCAACGCTGCAAGAGTTCGGTAAGCCATTCCCTGCGGCTCTCCTGTGGGTTGGTGCTGACCAGTTCGAAAAGCCGCTTGGCCGTCCAACTCTTGAAGTCGCGCAGCCACTCGCTGACCAAACCGTTTTCCCTGCGGACGATCATGTGCACGTGGCTTGGCATGATGACATAAGCGTAGACCTCAAGTCCTTTGTGCTCTTGGCAGTACTGGATGTTCGTGACCAACTCCTCCACCAGTTCTTTCCTGGTGAAAGCATCCACCCAGCCTTCCACCGTGAGCGTGATGAAATACGCCGCGCCTTCAACGTTGGCCTTGCGCGTTTCGCTCATATGGCCAAGGTAGTGGCACAGGCTGCGGTCAAGGCGGGCCGGAGGCCCTGGACCGAGAGCCACTCGCCGAAGGCAAGCGGCAGCGGACAGCCGAGCGCCTGCATGGGGGGCTCTGCCCCGTCGGTGAGGTACCTCACATCCTTGCGACAAGTCTCACTCGAACACAATGCTCCCACTGTATCGCTGTGCACCATCGCTCAACTCCACGTGGTAAACGCCCTTGGCCTGCGCGCGCACATCCAGCTTAAGGCCCTGGTCGTTGAACTCCAACGGGGTGCGTTGCACCAGCAGGCCGGTGTTGTCGTACACGCTCAGCACCAAGCCATCGCTGGCTTGCAGGCTCTGCGGCAGGTCAATGGTGCAGATGCCGTTGTTGGGGTTGGCGTAGATGGTCAGTTCACCACCCATCATCGGAGCACGGGGAATGCCGGTGAAGCCATTGAGGGAGTCGATCTTGGCAACCATCAAGAAACTCTGTCCACCGCTCGGATCGTCTAAGGCGTACTCCGCGATAGTACAAGCGGAGTCATAGACACACGAGAAATAGATGCCATCGGAGGCTGGGACTATCGAGCCTGACGCGTTGCCCACCTTTCCGTAATCCCACGCCGCCTGGCAAACACCCATGGTGTCGAAACGGGCGATGAAACCCTGCTGACCTGTGGTTGCCGTGAGTGTGACCGCACCCATGTTTAGTTCACCCTGGAACGCACCAACGACATAGATGCTGCCATTGTCATCGACATGGAGTGTGCCGCCGTGGGAAGCGTACAGGGGTGATGCCAATTGGGTCAGCCACAATAAATCGCCTTGCAGATCGAAGGAGGCTATGTATCCATTCAGGACACCTGTAGGTGAATGGAGGGTGTCGGTCGGAAGCGTCAGGTCGTCGTAGAAGACACCTGTTACGATGATGCGATTCGGGGAGGCCATTACACAGTCGCTGACCGAAGCGCCGGTGGTGGAATGGAATGGGACCAGCCAATCGACTGTGCTTAATAGATCGGTTACGGCCAAAAATCCAGAACCGAGTGCGTTGGAAACAACCACACTGGTTCCAAGGAGATCTCCGCTCGCAGCGAAGCCACCAGCCAGAACAATTTGATCAGTCGACAGCCAGGTAGCGCCTCCAACACTGCCGTTGGTAATGATCCGATCCGCTTCAAGCAGATCACCGGTTGACGAATACTTGGCATAATAGCCGCCATTGGGAACTACAATATCGGGTTGGCCATGGAGCGTGGCGCCATATGGAGCCTGGCCAAAGAGGTAAGCATTTGAACCTGTATCCAGGAGAATGGTCAGACCACTTACGTAAGCGCCGGTACCTCTCCTGGCCCAGAGGCACTCACCGTCGGCGGCATAGCGGGCCACGAACATGTAGGTGTCCAGATCCACACCGCTATCCACTAGCGTATCATGATCGAACTCCATCTCGGTGTCGTTACTTCCGGTCACCAACAGTTCTTGCGTGGCAGGGTCATACCACACGTCATAAACAGACTCGCCAAGGCTGAACGGATGCCCATCGCCTTCAACTCCGTCGGCCCAGATCACATGTCCAGCGCTGTCCCATTTGGCCACGAATAGATCTTGCGAGACAGAACTGTTAAGAAGATTGCCGTCCAGATTAAGCGGTGAGCCGCTGAAGGAACGTGCCCCGTACACATGACCATCGCCATCTGGCGCCAGGAGCAATCCCTGCGGGATGGAACTCTGGCCCGGAACACCATAGTGGCTCAGCCATTCAAGTTGCTGGGCACGAACGTGCGTTGAAAGGCCGATCACCAGCAAAAGGGTCAAGGAGGATCTCATCGCGCAATGGTGAATTGAGTATGATTTGAGAGCGAGCCGCTCGTGACACTCAGTCCGTAGACGCCATTAGCAAGGCTTGTGATGTCCAGCGCCAGCGAACCAGAGTGCGAAGGGCCATGCTGGATCAATCGGCCTTGGGCATCGTAGATCATGTAATTGAAACTGGAACCGGACACAGCAACGTTCAAAACGTCGCTTGCTGGGTTTGGATAAACCCCCGCACGCGCTCGGCTTTTTGCCGAGTGCGCCCTCAGACCTAGGGTCTCTGACCCGTCGGCGCGCAACATGTCTTCATTCCAACACCACCCGCTCAAAACGTACCCCTTCCTTGTCGGTGAGTTTGATCGCATAGGTGCCCTTGCCATAGCGCGACAGGTCGATCTCTTCGGTGGTTGCGCCCGCGGGCAACGGCCGTTGGTAGAGCAAGCGGCCCATGGCATCGTACACGCTGTAGTAGCTCTCGGCCATCAACGGATCCTCGAACTCCACCGTAACAAGGCCGGAAGTAGGGTTGGGGCGCACCCGGAATTTGTTGGGCCGCATGGGGTTGATCACCGACGTGATCGTGCAGCCGTCGTAAGTCACGACGGGATCGTAGAAGGCGTCTGCTACAGTGATCGGGAACGCAGTGGCCCCGCTGATCGAACTGAGGGTGAAGCTGCTGTCGACCGGGAAAAGATCGGAAACAACGATCGGTGGTGGCGATGCCTCGGAGCAGGGTAAATGCCCAAGGGAGTCGGTCTTGAACAGATATGCAGCGCTAGACCAAAGACCGAAATCGCCTTCTGCACCTCCGTCATAGTAAAACCCGCCGTCACCGGCAGCTAGGATGCTTGTTGTAAAGTAACCGTATCCGCTAACCCCAGCAGATCTCGACCACAGCGTATCGCCGTTCTGGTCGGTCTTCATCAAGAACGGACGCCCAGCATTGCTCAGTGTCGCCAGCACCACGTAATTGTCGTCGTTGGAACGAACGATGCGTGAATAGGGCATCCAGTATTGCATGGTGTGGTAACCCCGGCACCATTCGACATCACCTGTGCCGTTCAGCCTCATCATGAACAACTTCTGATTCCCTGCAGCCAGACTATCGGTTGCGCCAATGATGATGAAGGAACTGTCCGATTCAATCAGACAATCGTATGTCTTTCCCTTTGGACGGAAGTAAGACTTACACCACAAGATGTCTCCGTTAGCATCCAACCGTGCGACCGTCATCCCGGCCGTATCCATATTGAGCCCGGCCAACAGATCGCCACTCGGCAGTTCTTGGATAAAGCCGAAGCTGCCATGGTGGTTGAACTGCTTGGACCAGATAGGCATGCCAGCAGCATCGACCCGCAAGGCAAAAGGGCTTTGATCGCGCCCCCAAGTGACAACACCTCCGTCGTTCGTGATCACCAGATCACTAGCAACGTTGAAGCAGTTGATCGCGTTGAGCTGATACTGGTTGATGGCCAGAATGTTGCCTAAGGAGTCCATCTTGCCGATGACGGGATTTGCCGCGGTGCCAGACCCTACCGAACATGAACCGGGGAGATAGCCCCCAACGAACCGGATCTCGTTATCGGTATGCTTGCGGACAGACTGAAGCACGAGAAAAGGAATGAGATCGTAACAGTGGGTTTGGAGGATGTTGCCCTGCGCATCCATCAGGGAGATGCCGGACTGATAGGCAATGCCTGTGAACAAATTCCCGTTCGATAATTCGTCCAGCGTCATCGAGGCGGTTCCTGTAGCCAGGTAGTACTTCTCGAACGTTTGCTGCGCTCGCGAATTGAAGACCAGTATCAAGGCGGCGGTAAGCAGGGGCAGCTTCTTCATGGTTCAGTGGATGATCAATATCTTCATCTTGCTCTTGGCTGGATCCGACACCCGCACACAATAAGCCCCTTTGGCCCAGCTTCCCGTTGGGATATCCAGCGCACGGGAAGTAAGATTTCTTCCGCTATAAATGCGCTTGCCGGTCAGGTCGTATAGGGCAACATCACGGTGGATCCCGTCGGTTGGCAAGAGGACATTCAGCACATCATGTGCGGGATTGGGATACATGAAGAAGTCCCACTCCGACGATCCGCTGTTTGCCTGGTTCTCGTCGCTCGCGATCATGCTTTTTTCGATCGGTTGCAGAGCAATGATGAAAGCATAGTCTGAATGCAGCGTATCGAGATAGTCGTTCACGGAGCCGGGCATTATGCCGTTGAGGGGTTCAGTGATAAGGTCTAATGTCACTGTACCCGTCCCGGAGGAATCCACTTGACTGTCGGGATACACCGTCGTGTCCATTCGCGTTGGGAAGTAGGTGACATGAAGGTTCACGTTCGTTGCGAAACCCGACAGCACTAGGGCCTGAGCGCCCGGATCATTGCAGCCAAGGAAGTTCTGTATGGAGCGCTTCAGATAGAACTGGTTCTCCCAAAAGGCGTTTAGGTTGTGGACCCAGCCGATGGCCAGGTTGCTGTCGGCGTTCATCAGGTAGTAGCACTCGATCTTGTTCGTGTCATCGTACACTTTGTGTGTGGTATAGTTCCCACCGAAGAAGTTGTGCGACTGCCAATCGGGGTTGGACAACATGCCCGTGAGCGGCTTGAAGTGATGGAACAAGGTTCTGTTTTCGATGGGGACGCTGTCAAAACCTACGTGAAGCGCGTTCGTCGCACCCAGCACATTGGAAAACACCTGCTGGAAGAAGTTTCCCGTGACCGGGTTATTGTCGGTTGGTGCCGCTGTCAATGCATCGGGCCACCAGAACACCCGCGCCCAATGCCATGTGTTGGCCGCGCCTAAGTTGCCGAAGAACGTACTGGCCCAGATCTCGTTGTGGAATGAGACATCGTAGTTGCTGAATATCCCAGAGGTTTCGTACCAATCTGTGTTGGGGTTGTTATCGTGGTCCTTCAGCGCGTAGTAGTTCGATTCGCCCTGATGGAATGGCTTTCTAATGGTATCACCATTCACTATACTGGCGTAGGCGTTGCGATAGTTCTGGCTCGCATTGAAGGCGTTCGATAATTCACCTTCGCCCCAATACATACCGTGATGCACGTCGATGAGGTCCACTTTGGGGTTCTTGCAGGGTAGGTAGAAGTCAGGGTTGGTGGTGTTGTGGAAGCCGGTGCCCACAAGGAACAACTGGCGGCTTTCGCCTAAGGGCGATGCAACGGGATCGGAGAGGTCGACGGAGTCCTTTACGTACCCGATGATGTCCGTGAGCCAGTGGTCGTATGTGACCGGCAGTTCCATGTCTTCGTTCCATTGGCCATCGTTCTCATCGCAGATATCATCCACCAGAACGGAGTCGTAGGAGAGCATCTGGTCGACTTCGTTGAAGGGTTCCACGATGGCGAGGTTCACCGAATAGCCCCAACGCGCCATGATATACTTGTACTTGCGCTTCCAGTAGTAGAAGACGCCGTCGGGGTCGTTGGTGGTGGTCGTGTCGCCATCGGTGTAGAAGAACCGCTTCAGATCGTACTTGTTCTGGGGCGGTGACTGGGGATAGGGTTCGATGAACTGCTCGAAGATCGCATGATGGCCCCATATGGTGTTCTCATAGGCGACGATGGGGGGATATGGGTCGATACAGAGCTTCACGTAGATGTTGTTGTACCGCGCCGTATCGAGCATGCGGTCAAAGGCCCAGCAGTGGTATTGGCAACTGCTCCAAATAGTGGGCATGCCAGTGAGGGTGTCGCAGGGGTCGGTTGCTTTGTAAGCATCGTACACGCCCAGATTCACGTACTCCGGAGCGAAGATGCGCGGCAACAGGAACATGCGGACGAAATTGCCGCCCACCGAATGGAGTTGCCGCATGGCCTGTTGCATCAGGGTGAAATCGCGTTGGTGGTAGGTATAAGGCAACCCACCCGGTGGGGTGGCGCTACGCCCATCGGCCAAGTTGGTGCCCAAGGCGAAGAAGGGCGTGCCATCCACGAACTGCAGGATCCGCCTGTTGGCAGCATTCACTTCTAGATAGCCCTTGTTATCGGGTAAGGGCGGATCGCAGACAAAGGAGTACCCCGAGCTGAGCAGAGAATCCAAGGCATTATTCATCAGGGTTGCGGTGTGCGGTGCCTTGATGGAAAGCGCGAACTGCCAGAGACCTTCTTCTTCCGGTGCACACCGAAAACGGATGTTGTACGGATGCAAAAGGTTGGCGCTGTCCTCCATGAGGTGCGCCGCAATGCCTGGGCCATCCCAGTCCGCTTCCTTCATGAAGAACCCCCACTTCATATTTTGGGCATTGGATGGGCTGGTGAGCGTAAGCACGAGTTGCAGAGAGTCGTCCGCATATGGGTTGAGGTCATGAGCAGCATCAACGCTGTCTGGCGTGGCGAACTCATGGGTGCCGTTCGAGTAATAGTGTGCGAAGAACCGATCAATGGCATCCTGGTATTCCTCTGGCAGCTGAAGGCCGATCTCCAGTTTCTCCCATTTCTCCACATGCACCACGTTGTCGGTCACATGCGAGGCCGGATCCGGGGTAACGACAACGAGGTCCACTGCGCTCCCTAGCGTTTCATCGATCCTGGCCCTGAACTGTCCACTGCCGGAGAAGTCACCGGCATGGAAGCCGTCGGTCAATCGCACACGTGTACCCGACACGAACTCCGCATCGGCAGTGCCCGAAATGGAGATCGGTTGTGAGGGACCACCGGGCGACATGATTCCCTGCGCCACCGCGAAATGGTGCGTGCCACTGGTCCATGTCACGTTCTGAAGGGTGTAGTCCGGATAAGCCACTTGAGCCAAGACGGGCGCAGACGCAACCGTGGCAAACGCAGCCAGAAGCTGGATGTGACGCGCACGCATCACTTAGAGGCTTCAAGCACCTTCATACGCTGCTCCATCCCACTAAAGCGCTCCTCCAATTCCAAGATGTAGAGCGCCTGCTCCTCGATCACTTTCAGCATCTTGGCCTGGAGGTCGCCCACCTCCACCCCTTGCTTCGCTTCCACATCAGCAGCGCTCGGTATGCCGGGCAGGTGGTTGTTGGTGGCGAGGAAAGTCCGCAGCTCATCAAAAGGCATCAGCTCGTATCGGGGGTCAAAAACATAGTCCGGCCATGTGCCGACTTTCACCAGCACATCGCGCGTTACAATGCCCTCTTCCACATACAATCGGTACTGATCCACAGCACCAACCGGCGGGGTAGTACCGATCCCCACCTTACCCCACGAGGTGATGACCATGCGCTGGGTGTTGTCGGTTCTGAAACGCAGCGGGGAAGAATTGGTGGTACCCATGAACTGGTCGCCGTCGATGTAATTGCCGCAGAGCGTCCATGGAATGGTGCTGTATTGGGGGCAGTTCCCAAGTCGCCCGGGTTGGATCTCACTCTCGTCAAAGGACTTCAAGGTGCCCAGCGAATCCACCATCACCAGTTTGTACCCTTGGGCAAAGGACATGGATGGTGTTCGTAGATTCCCACTGCTCAGTATCCGCAGCCGTTCCTCCGCATTGGTCTTGAACACCACGTCCTGGTTATCGCTGGTGCCCATGAACTGCGTCGCCGGATTGGTGCCCGCATTGCCGTTCATGGTCCAATCGGTGCGTTCGGGCTGTTTCAGATAAAAGCCCTCGCCTTTCGTTTCGCAGCCGTTCGCGTCCGTGACCCACAAGGAGTAGCTATCCGATCCCAGTCCCGTACGGTCCCCCTGGGTATTGCCATCGGCCCATAAGTAGGTGTATGGTCCAACGCCGCCGCCTGTGGTCACGTCAACGCTGCCGTTGTAGCAGTCGTAACAACTGATGTTGTAGCCGTTGGGGTATTCGTAGATCGTGGAGTAGGATTGCAGATCTTCCGGTTCCGTAAGGGTGATGGCGGCGCTCTTTTCGGTAGCGTCAGCATCGGAAACCTTCACCAGATAGTACCCTGCGGGAATGTTAGCAATGTCCTGTGTGGTCTCTGCGGTGCTCCATGAGTAAGTGTACGGTGGTGTACCACCGGTAACCGTAAGGTCTATGCTGCCATCGGCCACGCCGAAGCAGCTGATGTTGTATCCGTTGTAGTTGCTCGGCGTAAGGGTGATCGCGAGATTGGTGGCCGCAGCGGCAAGGCCGGTGCAGAGCAACAATGCGGTGAGGGGAACGCGCATGGTACCATGGGGGGTTAGGTAGGCTGGAAGAAGAAAGGCAATGAACGCGAGGTTGAACCTAACCACGGCAAGACTTGAAGGGCCGGAGCAAACCAGATAGTTCCGCCGCCATTCCGACCACTCTCGCTTTCCCATCTGCGCTATCAACACCCCCTGTTGATACGTCCAACTGAAAATACCCGATCCAGGGTAGATGCTTTCCGGGCCACCAGCGACATGTTCGCGGGATGCGGTTGCCCCTAAAACACAAACCCTCCCCCACGGCCGTGGGGAAGGGTCTCTTGTGGTGTTACACACCGCCCGAAGGCGGCGGGGTTCGGGGGCGGCGCTTACGCGGCGCGGCCCATGATCACGTCGCTGGCGGGGCTCTGCCCGGCCGCATTCACTGCGATGACCCGGAACCAGTAGAACTTAGCGGATTCCAGATCACCCACGGTGCTGCGGCTTTTGGTAGTGTTCGCCACCTGCGTCCACGTGACATTACCCGTAGAGGGGTCCTTGTCGGTCATGAACACGAGATAGTAAACGGCGCTCTTGCCTTTCCAATCGAGGTCCACCATACCGGTGTAGTCGCTTGTACGGGCGTCCACCATCACAGGTGCCAGGGGCACGTTGGACGGTTCACGTTCCTTACGCACTTCGTAACCACCGTCGAGGATCTTCGCCGAGTCGCCAGCTGCCACACTTGTGACATAACCGGCTTCCTGGGTCAGGAGTTCCTTCAACGCTGTGTACGCCGTACGCTTGGCGTCGTGGGCGCTGCGTCCTCCGTCCTCCGCGTTCGTTATGGCCGTTGCCAGCGCGTTCTTGGCACCCGTCAACACCAACAGGGTTGGGTTCGGGGTGGTGAACGTCGCAGCATTGGCCGTCAACTTGGCGATGACGAATTCAGCTTTCGCTACCAGAGCCTCATCAGTCAACTGTGCCAATCCTGTCTTCAGAGTTGCCATAGCTTATGTGAGATTCGGGGTGGCCGAGCCTGTTCGTCTGCAGGGTTGCCACCGGGGGTTGAGAAGCGTATTGTTCAAGCTGTTCATGCTATAGTCCATGTCAGTTGGTGGCCTTCAACGAGCAGTGACCCCATCTTGGTTACGCGGCACTGAAATTATTTTCATGACCAGCCTGTTACGCTTCCATATACATGTCCTAGCACGGTGTCTCAATATCCGCATCTGTCGTGTGTTACACCGCATACAGAGCCACTCCATCTGGTTGTGTTATTCACGCTATCAACGACATCTTGTGCATATCGCACGGTAGATACCTGTAACATTATCTTCCATGGTAAACGTTCTGTCACGTCCTTATTATTATAGCACCCCCCTTCACCTTAAAGCATTGTGCCTCATATTCACATCCCTGATGGATGGCCATCTTGTGCGGCCATGTATCTCACAATGCTCACTGTGGGGATCCATAGCTCGACGGTCTCAGCAAAGGTCCATGACGAATTCATCCATGTTCAGTGAGAACTGGGAACGCAATGAACTTAGTTTCTCATCCAAGTCTCCTTTACATGGCCGGGCCCTGTTCGGTCATGACACGACCCCAGGGAACAAGGATGATGCACCGTTCAGGCTTTAGCATCGGTTCCGATGTATACAAAGGATGCGGCACCATAAGTACCGGACGCGGACTTGTCATGACGATGCCCGACGAAGTAGTTACTGCGTCGCGTTCTTTCATGAAGGAACGCGGACTTGTCATGAAGGGATCGCCCGTCATCATTATGATGCCGCGACTTCTCATGACAAGACGCCGTCCACTACTTATGGAAGCGCACGAACTACTTATGGCGCCGCTCTCTCTATGTATTCTCCCCCGTTCTTTCATGACAAGTCCGTCTTCCTTCATGACTTGTTGCCTCCCACTACTTAGTGGACCGCCCTTTATAAGTACTGGAGCCCGTTCACTCATGAAAAGTCGGCGTCCACTACTTAGTTCGCGGCGAGCACTACTTAGTTGTCCGCCTTTGTTCATGACAGATCCTGACCTTCCATATGGAACATGGAGCGAATTAAGATGGATACACAACCATCCATCACAAGTACAGACATGTTGACCAATACCGTAACCCCGTCGACGAACACATCGTTCCAAGGTCCCGAAAACGATAAGGACCATGAGACCGTTCGCCCCCACCCGCCTGAATGCCATACGCCAGAAGACCGTAGCGGTATGCAAGCGCCTGCGGTGCGCCCCTGTGCACTTGGTACCGACCATGACCCCACAGGAGGTGGCACGCGAAGGCCGCAAGCTTCTGCCCGCATTGCACCTTGCCGTGCTCGCTGAATGCCGCTCACTCGTGCAACAAGGCGCACCGGTCGAACACCTCTTACATCATACTACTACCGACAACAGCAACTGGTGGGTGCTGGTGAACATCACACCGCAGGCGGTGAGCATGACCGCACTGCTGCGCTACCGCACGCCGGACCAACGCATCCAGGCCATGCGCTTCGATGGCATCGAGCGCACCGCGCACCATTACAGCGCCGATATCCTGGAACCCATCCTCAAGCGCATGGACGGCCCGCGCGACCCGCACCAACGTCTTGGCCAATTCCTGCTCGCCAACTACAAAGCACTACCCGGTGTGGTCGGCCCGGACGAAGCCGGCCGCACTCCTGTTGTTTCCATCCTACAAGGCCAGCCGGTCATGGGCACATGGCATAAAGCCCATGACCTGGTGTGCTATCGAACTGGGTGATCACAACCCCCGCGTTAGCCGACAGAAATAGGCTATCCATGTAGGACAGCAATAGGGTCTGCCGAAAACCGGGAACCGGAATCGGCTCTTTAAGGTTGAAGCTTTCAAGACCTGCCCTAACCTTCTTGTGATGGCAACGAAAAGAGATTCCGCTCGGAAGCGGATCACCGGCCAACAGCTGATTCCGTTCACCACGGTGCTTGAGATCAGCACACCAGAACGGCACACTGATGCCGTTGTACCAATGGTACAGGAACAGGTGTTCGCTGAACCAGCTCACCTCCAGCAGATAACCGGTCGCAATCGATACGATTTCAAACTTGAGCTACTACATGTACCCCCGAAGGCCTTCAGAAGGCACCTTTTGCTTGAGGTCTTGGCATGGTTTGCCCGACTGGGGGTACCCGCATTCGCCCTAAAACAGGTCGGACAGATGACAGGTATTCTACCGGGATAGCAGCGCGTCTTTCACGGACACGCCCCAGCATCCCCGTTGATGGCTGATGTACCGAAGGAGGGACCCGACCCTCAGCACCTCACCCGGCCCCGGCCCTCATAGGCATCCGGAACTCAAGAAAGCCCGCGCCTACACAAGGCGGAACCGGGTGGTGGAGCAATGAGGCGAATGTATGCGGTGGCGTCCACGAGCTTCAGATGCTATCGCCGAACAGGTAGAAGATGGTGCCCATGATGGCGCCGAAGGCAAGTACCCACCAAGCCCGCGCGGTGGAGTCGGGGATGGGATCCTCTCGCGTGGGCCAGATCAGCACCGTGAAAGCCGCGCCGAAAGTCGAGGCTTTCACATGAGGTGGAAGATGGGAGATCGCAAGACAGAGACACGAGAATTAGACTTGTTGGTCAGACCTGAACGCCTCTGCCCATGTCTAATGAGACTCTAGCCCGTACAGCACTCTTCGATGAAGTCGTGAATCTCAAGGTTAGCCAGAGCGGCGATCTGGTCTTCGCTGGTGCGCTTGTTCGGGGTCGACGAGCATTTCGCGTTCTGCTCGATGTGATCCACTTCGAGGATGGTTTCGCCTGCAAATACAACTGTTATTTGGGTGTTGGGCCAGTCAAGTGGCTGTTCGAGTGGGACAGTGCTCGCACTTCGGCTTTCGACCATCAGATGATCCTTAGCCTGGCAACGTGCGGTATTGTCCCAGATGCCAATGGGTGCTACCCTCCGCTCAAGGTTGAGCTCCGTGAGATTTGGGATTGACCCGCGCCCCTTTCCCCAAACGATTAGGAGCAGTAAGAGCACGTGCAGAGGCAACACCGGTATTCGATTTCTTTACTTGCCAACCGCCTGAACAATGGCCACATCCAATCTCTTACTGATCCTGGGAGTAAGCATACTCGCAGGTCTAGTCATACTGGTGGTGTACCTCCGGAAGCAGACAACCTCCGCTAGTAATGCTAGAGACGCATTCAAGGCAGAGGCCGAGACCTTAATAGGGAGATACTCCGGAGTCATTAAGATAGATGAAGCGATTGCGGAACGTTCAAAGGACTTGGATACGGCCACATCGCGCTTAGCGCAGCTTTCAGAGAAGTACAAGAAGGGTTTGGAATCATACGAGCAGTTGACCGCTGAGGTGACCCTGTATCAAAACACCTTGGAGTTACACGAGTCAGGGATCTATCAACCTCAATTCACCTTCGATACATCTGAAGAGTACAAGGTAAAGCTGGAGGAGAATTACGCGCGGCAGAAGGAAGCCGTCAAGAACGATCTCGCCGTTACGTGCAAGACACAATGGCAAGTGCACGGTAGCCAAGCGGAGGGGAAGAAGATGACCGATCGATTCAAGAAGTTGATGCTCTTTGCCTTCAACGGGGAATGCGATGGTCTGATAGCAAAGGTCCGCTGGAACAATGCGCAAAAGGCCAGGGAGCGGATCAAAAAGAGCTTTGATACCATCAACAAACTCGGGAGTTCACACCAGACCGCGATCGAGGTCAACTTTTTGCTGTTGAAGCAGGAGGAACTGAGCCTCACCCATGAGTACGAGGCCAAAAAACACGAAGAGAAGGAGGAACAACGACGCATTCGGGAGGCGATGCGTGAGGAAGAGAAGGCTCAACGCGAATTGGAGCGAGCTCAGCGTGATGCGGAGGAGGAGGAAAAACGTTACGAGAAGGCGTTGGAAAAGGCAAAACAGCAGCTTGGGGGCGCGAGTGCCGATGAAGTGAAGGATCTACAGGAGAAGATCGCTGCCCTTGAGCAGAAACTCCGTTTGGCGCAAGAACAAAAGCAACGTGCAATCTCAATGGCCCAACAAACCAAGGTGGGTCACATCTACGTCATCTCCAACATAGGCAGCCTTGGAGAAGAGGTGTACAAACTCGGTATGACCCGACGACTGGAACCGAAGGACCGCATCAAGGAGCTAGGCGACGCATCAGTGCCTTTTGAATTCGACATCCACGCGATCATCTTCTCCGAAAACGCACCGCAATTGGAAGCAGAGCTGCATCGGAAGTTCTCCGATCGAAGAGTGAACAGGATAAACCATCGGAAGGAATTCTTCCGAGTGTCGCTTGATGAGATCGCTGACGTTGTTAGGCAACACACGAATGCGGAGATCCAATTCACAGCACTCGCGGAGGCACGGGAATTTCGGGAGACGATGGCTTTGCTTGAGAAGCTCAAACAAGAATCCGTGATGGTGCCGCCAGTGAAGGAAAAAGCATTCCCAACAGACATTCTATGATGCCTGCTCGCAAGGGTTCAGGCTATCCGCGCCTTCGCAGCACAATCCATTTCTGGAAGGGCACGCGAAAAGAACTTGCGCTCGCTGCACTTTCAGCTTTAGTGGCATACTTGGCTATAAGGCTCTGGCTCAAAAGGGTGCCGGAAAAATTTCCCGGGGGCGCGGTTTTTGGTGATCTCGTCTTGGCGATCTCGTTATCAGTCATAGCAGCCTTCATCTTCTACCTCGTCAACGTTCAGTTGAAGGATCACAGATCTAAGCAGCGGATGAACGCGTACATCGGACCTCAGTTGAAGCGCATCGTCCTGATCTCCGCCGGCTTTGTTCACTCCATCAATCCCAAGCGTCAATTAGAACCCGGCCTGCCAAGCTCTTACACAGTCCCTACCCTCCTCGGACTCCTCCGCCACTTCAGCACACCCGACGACGACCCAAGGTCAAGGAAGCTTCTGATGAACTACGTCGGGCGACAAGCGGACTTGAGAGCAACGATTCAAGATGTTTTGACCTATCACGCCTTCCTTGACCTTAAGCTCATCGAAATCTTGAATGGCATGAAGAAGTCATACCTCTTCTCGCGGCTGGATGACTATGATACATCAGAGGCGCTAACGAGTTTGGCCGAACCTGTATATGAACTTATGCTTCACCTCAGAGACTTGCATAGCTACTGTGCAGCACACATGCCGGATTATCTCGAGGACCGTGAGCACAAGGACTTTGAGATGTTCGAATTGTATCAGAGAAGCCGTGCGCGATTGCGATCACTGCGGCGGCATAGGTCAAACAGGAAACGACCTTGAACGGTGATGACAAAACCTCTGCATCTTTACCCAAAGTGTTTGCCATGAGAAACCTCTTAAGTCTTGCGCTGACCTTGTTGCTTTTTACATCCTTGCCAGCGCAAAATCCCTTTGTGCCCGGGTGGTATGTAATACAACCCACTGCGACATACTCGGTCCTCCTAATGAGTTCTGCGGACATGGGTGAGTATATGAAAAGCGGTAGAGGTGTGGGAAAGACGGATCAAGCTGAGGTTGTGTCTGACCTTAAGTCATTTCAAAGTGGACTGCCTATGGCTCAGAATGAGGTAGTGTTCGTGTTTGACCAATCCAAGGATACATACCTCGCATTCGACCCCCTCGGACGAATGGTGGCATTTAAGGGTGCCGGTACGCTCCGTCCTGCTAAAGTCGCTCCAAGCGCGGGCGTCGGCCATATCGCACAGAAGATTCAACTGATTTCCGGTGAGGAACTAACAGCCGGCAGCTTCGTTTGGGTAACAAACCAGGATGTGGGTCGCTCTGTCGTAACCATTCAAATAGCGGATGACCGGGAGCTTGAGATACCGCAAGAGAAAATCAGTCTCTGGAGTGCGGATCAACGCAGGAACTTGGCGCAAGCGAAGTATGTCCCTGTGAAATAGGTCGTCCCCGCCTGCGCCTGCCACTCGCCGAAGGCAAGCGGCGGCGTGCGGCCGAGGCCGTGCATGAAGAACTCATTTAACCAACCCCGCCGCGATAGCGATGCGCACCAGTCCGGCCACGTTGTGCATATCGAGTTTCTTCATCAGGTTGGTGCGGTGCGTGTCCACGGTACGTGGGCTGATGAACAACTTCTCCCCGATCTCCTTGTTGCCCAGTCCTTCGGCAAGGGCGGCTAGCACTTCCACCTCGCGTTCGCTCAGGTCTTTGAGCAGAGCGCTGCCGGGCTTGGATTGTGTCGCCTGCCGCATCATCGACTCCATCAATCCGCTGCTGAAGTGCTTTTGCCCCGCGTGCACATTGCGGATCGCCAACAGCACCTCGTCCTTGCCCGCGCTTTTGACGAGATAGCCGTCCGCGCCCAGGTCCAACAGATGTTTCACGATGGCTGCTTCCTCGTGCATGCTGAGCACGATGACTTTCGTGGATGGATGTTTCTCCTTCACCAAGGTCGTCAGCCGTGCGCCGTCCATACCGGGCATGTCCAGGTCGGTGAGCAGCACATCGGCCTTTACGTGCTCCAATAGGTAGAGCGCATCAGCGCCATCCTGCGCCGCGCCGATGCACTCGATGTCGGTGGCCGTGGAGAGCAACTGTCGCAAGCCATCTGTGACGATGCGATGATCATCGCACAGGGCGACACGGATGGTGGTTGATGCCATGGTCAGCTGGGGTTGCCGTTGGTGAGCGGAACGCGCAAGGTGGCCACGGTGCCGGTAGTGGGGCCATCGCTGAATCCGATGTGCCCGTGCATGACCCGCGCCCGTTCGTGCATGTTCAGCATGCCCATTCCCTGCCCGATGCCGTCGAGGCCCTTGCCATCATCCTCCACGATGAGCACGAGGTTGTTCTTGTTCCTGAACAGTTGCACGCTCACGTTGCGCGCATCGGCGTGTTTGAGGATGTTGCCCACGAGTTCCTGTGCTATGCGGTAGACGCCCATTTCCACATGCGCAGGTAATCGGCCTTCCAGGCCGAAGTGCTCGAAGGCATGTTGCATGCCCGGTCGTGCCAGGGACTTGTTGAGCATGTCGTTGAGGGCCGGTGCCAACCCGAGTTCGCCCAAAGCACGGGGCATCATGCTGTGTGCAATGTCGCGCACGTCGCGACCGGTCTCCTCGGCCAAGCCGAGTACCTCCTTCATGCGTTCCGCCTCGGCAGGCAATGCGGAACTGATGCGCGCAGCCACATCCTCCAACCGGAACTTCAGCCCGGTGAGCTGCTGACCAACGCCATCGTGCAGTTCGCTCGCGATGCGTTTGCGCTCGGCATCGGTGCTGTCCAACGTGGCCTTGGATCCACGTTCGCGCTCGGCGATCACCGCTGCGTCGCGCTCGGTGCGCGACCGGCTCTTCTGGCGGGCAATGAACATCCACGCGAGCAAGGCGATGAGCACCACGATGCCGGAGATCACACCGATCCAGAGGCGTTGCCGGGCGATGCTTGCACTCTGTTCCAGCGTGCGTTCGCGTTCCTGTGCCAGTTCCTTTTCGGTGCGTTCGGTCTCGTACTTCACCTGCAGTTCCGATAGCGATTGCGTCTGCTCAGCGATACGCACGCTGTCCTTCAGCTGTGTCAGTTCACGAAGTGCCGCGAGGGCCTCTTTCGTTCGGCCGAGCGTTTCGAGCACCTGCCACTGATCCGATAGCACATCCAGCCGTGTCGTCAGGTAGCCATTGGCTCGACTGATCGCCAACGCACGTTCGTAATACGACAGCGCATCCGCATTGGCGCCGCGATCGAGCAGCGTGTTGCCGACGTTGTGCGCATATGTTGCAATACCGGCCAGGTCGCCGCCCTGCTCCGCCATGCCCAGGGCTTTCCTGTAGTAGTCTTCTCCCTCCTTCATGCGGCCCATCTGTCGGCAGATGGCTCCAAGTTGGTTGGCAGCGATCGCGGCATCGTTCAAGGCACCGGCCCGCTCGAAGAGCGCCATGCTGCGCTCCGTGGTAGCGAGGGCGGATGGCAGCGCTTTCCGATCCTGCTGTATGGAGCCCAACTGTCCGACCGCCGCGGCCAATGCGTAATCGTCACCCGAGGCCTCAAGCAGTTCCACGGCTTTGCGCGCTGCGCGCTCAGCCATTTCGGGATCGCCTTTCAACTGATAGACGCGCGACAGATTGCCCCGCACTTGCGCCGTGCGCTGAACATCATGCAGCAGTTCATAAAGGTCGGCCGCGGCAAAGCCATGTTGCAATGCGGAATCGTAACGCGCGGTTTCCGTGTAAGCAACGCTCAGTTTGGCATGCGACGCAGCCATGCCGATACTGTCATTCGCCAAGGTCCGTATGACCAATGCACGCTGGTTGAGGTCGATCGCCAGCGGGAATTGTCCGGCGCGATGCGCGCAAACGGCCATATCGTTCGCAGCGATCGCTACCGCAGAGCTGTCGCGCAGGCCCTCGGCCACTGCCAGCGCTTCCCTCCCATAGGCCAGGCCCTTGACGGGATCCGCGAAGCTCAACTCCCACTGCACTTCCCCAAGGGTCCTTACCCGCTCGATGCCTTTCTGGGCAGGCAACACCTTCAGCAAGCTGTCGAGCACTTCCTGCGCGGAACAGGGCAGCCCCGTGCAGGCCAATAGAGCACCGAGAACGATGCGTGCGATCGATCGCATTGGAGCGGCAAAGTACGCGGGTCGATGTGCCCTTCACCTAAGGGGATCAACGGCCCGGCGTACGGTCCACAGCGTAGCCGAGGACGGGAAGAAGGCGTGTTCTTATAGCGGGATGTTCCCGTGCTTCTTCTTCGGCAGCTTGTCCACCTTGTTGCGCAGCATGCGCAGGGCGTGGATCACCTTCAGGCGCGTTTCGCTGGGGCGGATCACTTCATCCACATAGCCACGCGCGGCAGCTTCATAAGGGTTGGCGAATTGTTCCTTGTACTCCGCTTCTTTCTCCTTCCACTTCGCATCCTTGTCCTGCGCCTTGTTGATCTCGTTCTTGAAGATGATCTCGGCGGCGCCCTTCGCGCCCATAACGGCGATCTCGGCGCTGGGCCATGCGTAGTTCATGTCGCAGCCGATGTGTTTGCTGTTCATCACATCGTACGCACCACCGTACGCTTTGCGGGTGATGATGGTGATGCGCGGCACGGTGGCTTCGCTGAAGGCGTAGAGAAGTTTCGCGCCATGATCGATGATGCCACGCCATTCCTGCTCGGTGCCGGGGAGGAACCCGGGCACATCAACGAAGACGATGAGCGGGATGTTGAAGGCATCGCAGAAGCGCACGAAGCGCGCCGCCTTGATGCTCGCATCGATGTCCAGCACGCCAGCAAGAACCGCGGGTTGATTGGCCACGCAGCCCACGGTGCGCCCTTCCACGCGGGCGAAACCGATCACCATGTTGCGGGCGTACTCAGCGTGCACTTCCATACTGCTGTCCGGGTCGATCACCGCGTTCATCACCTGGCGGATGTCGTACGGTTTGCTGGGATCATCGGGGATGATCGTGTCCAACTCCGGCCGCGACTCGTCTGCCAGTGTGTAAGGCAGCGCCGGTGGTTCCTCTTCGCAGTTGCTGGGCATGTAACCCACCAGCTGGCGCAATTGCCGGATCGCGATCAACTCGTTGGCCGCGGTGAAATGCGCCACGCCGCTTTTGCTCGCGTGGGTTGAAGCGCCACCGAGTTCTTCGGCCGTCACTTCCTCATGTGTCACGGTCTTCACCACGTTGGGGCCGGTAACGAACATGTAGCTGGTGTTCTCCACCATCAGCACGAAATCGGTGAGCGCCGGACTGTAGACCGCACCTCCCGCGCAGGGCCCCATGATCGCACTGATCTGCGGGATCACTCCGCTGCTGCGCACGTTGCGATAAAAGATGTCCGCATAACCACCGAGGCTCACCACGCCTTCCTGTATGCGCGCGCCGCCGCTGTCGTTCATGCCGATCACGGGTGCGCCGTTCTGCATGGCCAGGTCCATGATGCGCCCGATCTTCTGTGCATGGGCCTCGGCCAATGACCCGCCGAGGACCGTGAAGTCCTGGCTGAACACGTACACCAAGCGGCCCTCGATGGTGCCATAACCGGTCACCACGCCATCGCCAAGAAAGATCTGCTCCCCCAACCCGAAGTTGGTGCTGCGATGTGTGACCAGCTGGCCGATCTCCTGGAAGCTGCCTTCATCCAACAGCAGGTTCACCCTCTCGCGCGCCGTGAGCTTGCCCTTCTTGTGCTGCGCGGCGATGCGCTCCGGGCCTCCGCCCTCCAGGGCTTTCTGCTGCTGCTTGTCGAGGGTGTCGAACCACTGTTTCATAGGACGTGCGTTGCTGAGGTCGCGAATGTATCCGGCATGGGGTGCGACATCGCCGGATTTCCCTTTGTGACCCTCTCCTTCGGAGAGGGCAGGGTGAGGTCTTTTCGGAGAGGGCAGGGTGAGGCCCGGCAGGGTGAGGCCCAGCATGCGATCCCCCTACTTTCACCCGCCCCTGAAGAAGGGGCGGAACACATGAAGTGGCGCTTTGCCGACCTTCCCGTCCGCACCAAATTCCTGGTGACCCTGGCTATCCCCGTTACGGGCATGGTGCTGCTGATCGGCAAGCAGATGGACAGCAGTTTGGACCGCCGCGATGTGTACCGCTACATCAGTGGCCAGGCCCAGAGCATCGCGCTGTTGAGCAATGTGATCCACGAATTGCAGAAGGAGTACGCGCTATGCACCGGCTACCTGGCCGGTCGTTCGGTGAACGAGCCCAGGCTGGGCCTGCAGTTCGTTAAGACCGATGAGGCGATCGGTTCGCTGGCCCAAGCCACCGCGACCGAGGAAGGTGCGGAACGGCAGAAGGCGTTCAATGGACTGGGTGTGCTACGCCAACGCGTAATGGACCGCCGCACAACCAGTGCACAAGTGGGGCAGAGCTACCGCCGCATGACCGCCACCTTGCTGGATGAACTAACGGTTACGGCCAAACTGGCGCTGGACCCTGTTACCAAGGACCGCCTCTATGCGCACATGAACCTGTTGCATGCCAAGGAGGCCATGAGCATCGTGCGCAGCAAGGTGGGGCGCGGTCTGGCCGGCGAGCCCATGCTCAATACCGACATGGCCGCGATCAGCTTGCAACTGGCGAATTACGAGAGTAACCTCAGCCTTTTCGAGCGCGACGCGCCGGAGGATGTACTCGCCACCTACCACGCGATCTATACCGGCGATACCATCGGGTTCCTCCGCACCGTGACCGGCTTGTTGAGCGAGAAGCGGGATGTAGAGGCGTTGCCGGTGGATGCGGAGAAATGGTGGGAGCTGAGCAGCGCCGCCATGGACAAACTGAAGCAGGTGGAGGACCGCTCCGTGCAGGGGATCATCAACGCCACGGAAGTCAATCTGGACGATGCTGAATTCCGGTTGCTGCTGGTGCTCTTCGCCTTGGTGGGCACGGTGGGCGCTGTAACGGTGATGGCCATCGTGATCATGCGTGGCATCCGCCGTACGGTGACCGAGGTGAGCAAGGCAGCACGAGCGCTGGCCGAAGGCGATGTGAGCGGGAAGGTTGTCGTGCGCACCAACGACGAGATCGGTGAAATGGCCGATTCGTTCAATGGCATGATCGATAACGTGCGCTCACTGGCCAGCAGCGCCGAGGCGATCGGGCGCGGCAATTACGACACCACCGTGCCCGTGCGCGGCGACCGCGATGTTCTGGGCCACTCGCTTGCGCGCATGAAGGAGAACCTGAAGGCGGCGCGCATCCGCGACATGGAACAGAACGCCGCGCTGCAGTCCGAAAAGGAGAAACTGCAACAAGCGAACGAACGCATCAACACGCTGATCAAAGAGATCCACCACCGGGTGAAGAACAACCTGCAGGTGGTGGCCAGCCTGCTGCGCCTACAGAGCGCCAGCACGGACGACCAGCGGTTGCAACACGCCTTTGAGCAGAGCCAGAGCCGCGTGAGCAGCATGGCCCTCATCCACGAGAAGCTGTACAAAGGCGACGATCTCGCGCGCTTGGACGTGGCCCGTTACCTGGACGAGCTCTTCACCGAACTGGTGCAGGTGAACGACGTGCGCGATACCATCACGTACACCGCCGACATCGAAGAAGGTCTTGAGCTCGACATGAACACCATGGTCCCCTTGGGCCTCATCATGAACGAACTCATCACCAATAGCTTCAAGCATGCGTTCAAGGGGCGCACCCAAGGCCACATCACCCTGACCCTCTCGGCCAGTGGCGCGCGCAGCTACGACCTGCACTACGCCGATGACGGGATCGGGATAGCTGAAGGTGAGATCACCGGCGATGGCAAAACCCTGGGCACCAGTTTGGTGGAAAGCCTAACGGAACAGCTCAATGGGTTCGTGACGGTGGACAGCGGTGCCTCTGGCACGCACTACCACATACGGTTCACGGCAAGTGGAGGATAGACATGTGGCCATGTGCCCTTCCCCGCAAATGCAAGCGCTTCATGTGCTCATGTGACCATATGAATAACCTTGCCGACATGGGCACATGGCCACATGAACACATGGTCACATGGGTATCACCCCTTCGCGAGTTCCGCCTCCACTTCCTCGCTTAGCTGAATGTTGTGGTGAACGGACGAACCTCCGGTCAATTGCCGTGATCCACTAAAAGGGACGCATGGGACAGTGGTCCGTGGTCACTTACGATAAGCAATGCATATCGGCCATTGACAAGGTGCGCGGTCTGCAAGGTGAGTGCGCCCGTTCCCGGTTCAAACTTCCAAGCACATGGGACGGTCCGGCCCAACGCGTCCTGGACCCGCACATCGCTCACGCGTTCATTGATCCCAAGCATGCAACGCGCTTCGGAATTGGCGGGCTGCGGATGGAAAAACAAAGCCTGGTTGCCGATCGCCGTGCTCTCGATGCCATCAACATCGTCACCCACACAGTTCGCAAGATCACGCATGTCGTCGCCGTTGAACGGGATGGGCGTGCCGATCACGGCCGTGCCTCCGTCCAAAGAGATGGGGAGCAGGACGTTCGGGTGCACCGGATTGTTGGGGCCAAGACCAACGTACAAAGTGTTCTCGTGCAAGAACGTGCCATAGGCATTGTTCGAATCGAAGGAAACGGGATATGTGGTCAGAAGGGAACCGGCAGGCGAGTACACTTGGATCACGGTGGTCATCGGGAACGCGGAGCCGATCAGCATGTACGCGTTACCCGACGGGTCCACGGCGACATCGGCGCCCGTCAGTGCTGAGGGCGGTGCCATCGTGATCTGGTTCACGTTGGTGCCGTCGAAGTGAAAGAGGAAGGTATAGTTGCCGTCCGTGAAGAAGATATGCCCGATCGAACCACCCATGTTCAATCCATGGCCTGCCATGGGCAACGGGACCCAGGATCCATCCTGATATTCGTAGATCAGGGAATCAGCGGGGTTCGAACCGGTGTAGAACCTGTGCTGGCCATCCAGGTCGGCTATCGCAAGGGCGTAGGAACCGGTTCCCTGCGGGGTTTGCAATACGAGATTGCCCCCGGTGACGGCCCCGCCGGAAATGGACCATTCACGAATGTTGGAATTCCCGTCAACGGACCAAAAGCGATCGACGGTATCGTCGACGCACACGGTTCCGGTTCCACCGAAGAGTTCCCTGCTGTGATCTCCGATGATCGGAGCGCTACGATGTTCCACAACATGACTTCCGACGGAGGGGTCGAAAACCTGGGCCATTGATCCAGTGCACCAAACGGGGCAGATCAGCCCTGCGCGGAAGATCATCGGTATGATGCTACGGGTCAGGAGTGGCATGCTGCGCGTGTTCCACGCAATGTAGTAACCCAGCCCCTCCCTGACCCATCACGGATATCAGAGGGCCGGTCTCAGCCCTTCGCGAGTTCAGCCTCCACTTCCTCGCTCAGTTCCATGTTGTGGTAAACGGCTGTCACATCCTCGTCATCTTCCAACAGGTCCACGAGCTTCATCACATTGCGTGCGGTCACCAGGTTCGCAGGGATGGTGCTCAGGGGGAAGCGCTTCAGCTCGGCGCTCTTGCTTTCCACACCGAGTGATTCGAGTTTCTGTTGCATGGCCCCGAAGCCTTGGAACGGGGTGAGGATGATGAAGCCCTCCTCATCGCGGTGCACATCATCGGCACCGGCGTCGATGCATTCCATTTCGAACTCGTCGCCATCACGGCCTTTCAATGCGGCGTTCTCCACCACGAATTCGCCCTTGCGCTCGAACACGTGCGCCAGCGATCCGTTGGTGCCCAGGGTGCCCTCGCACTTGGTGAAGAAGCTGCGCACATTGGCCACGGTGCGCGTGGGGTTGTTGGTTGCCGTATCCACGAAAATGCCCACACCGCCGGGGGCATAGCCCTCATAGGTCACCTCGGCGATGTCCACGCCCTCGCCGCCAGCGGCCTTCTTGATCGCGCGGTCCACGTTCTCTTTGGGCATGTTCATGCCGCGCGCGTTCTGCACGGCCATGCGCAGCCGGGTGTTGGCCTCGGGATTGGGGCCGCCGGCTTTCACGGCCATGGCGATCTCTTTGCCTATGCGGGTGAAGAGCTTGCTGAGCTTCGCGTTGCGGGCGAAGATCCTGTGCTTGCGTTTCTCGAATACTCGGCCCATGTGTTCCACCCCGATGCGTCGGGGGCGTTTCAGTTGAAGGGTCGCGAAAATAGGCGCGGGCCGCTAGAGGACACTGCCCCTGCGGCCCGCGATGCGGCTTCCTTCGTGTACTGTTCCCTTGTTGCGCTGGAAGCCGGCCCCATTTTCGGGTATCCACCACGCGGCGGACGGAGCGATCAGAAATCGAGCAGCTGGATCCCCACGGTCACCGGCACCAGCTCGGGGCTTCCACCTTCCTCGAACAGTGTGGTGAGGGAGTATTCGGCGAAAAGTGTCAGGTCCCCGAATCCCATGCGCACGGTCGCCGCCAGGTTGTATGGGAGGAGATCGAAATCGTCGTTGCTGCGCACCTTCCGTTCGTTCCCTTCATCGCTGTACTTCTGCTTGTACATGGTGTCGAAGTACCAGCTACCCACCACGCCGAGCGCCAGGTGGAAATTGTGCTTCGTGCTGAAGCCGTTCTTGCGCATCGCCAAGGCCTCATCCAGTGTGGTGGGCAGTGGTGCGCTCTTGGTGTTGAACTCCAGGAGCAAGGGCGCGCGCAGTCCGGTTTGCCGCAACTTGTTCTTGGTGAAGTCAGGTTCGGTGACCGGTGCCCCGAAAGTGGTATCGGCGACGTTGGTGAGCACGGTATTGTCGGCGAAGTGGTAGTTGCGGAACTCGATGCCCAGGCCGGTGAGCAAGCCCACATGGTGGCTACCGAACTCGATCTTCCATTCGGCCAGGTTGAAGGCCAGGAAGCGCGAGCGCCAGTTGTTCAGCGCAAGGCCGTTGGTCTCAGGTCCATCGCCGATCCGGCCATCCGTGGTGAGGAAATTGTTGAAGCCAAGGTCCATCCCGCCCCAATGTGTGAAGGCGTGGCGGCGTTGGTTGCGCAATTGTTTCAAGAGGGAGGGCAGCGAATCCTGTTGGGCCAGCGGGCGAGGCGCGATCAGCACCGTGATGAATTTGCGCTTGGTCTCCAGGCGCAGGGTGTCATACCCATCATCCACCTGGCTGCTGTCCCGTGTGTCCACCACGTTCACCCCGGAGCCGTTGGGTCCCAACTTGAACTCCACGGCATGGTTGCCGTCGGTTTTCGTGGTATCATCCTGTGCGTGTGCCGTGGTCGCCACTAGGAGGGCGGCGGCGAAAAGGATCTGCTTCGTGATCATGTGTTCTTGGTCTTCAGCAATAGGACGGGCAGCCGGAACGGGAGTTACAGGGCGACTGAAGAAAGTCTCAAGCTTCAAGCTTCAAGCTTCAAGTCCCAAGCCTCGAGGTCCGTGTTGGGACTCGCACGTTGAAACTTGGACCTTGAAGTTTCCGCAGCTGCCGCATGAAAGCAGAAAGCCCCGACATGTCGGGGCTTTCCTGTTGGCAATGGTCGTGTTCAGATGCTGCCTTCAGGGGCGAAGGTGAAACGGACATGTTCAGTTTTCCAGGTGCCGTTCGGGTTCTCGCCAATGTCCACCAAGGCGAGTTTGCGCAGCACGTAGGCGCAGAGTTCATCGTTGGTGCTGGTGGCGTTGATCACTTCCAACCGGCCTTCGTTGTTCACCACGAAGCTCACGAACACTTCGCCTGTCATATCCGTTTTGTTCAGCAAGGGGAAGCTCAGGTGCTTGCTCAACTGTTTGTCGAGCGCCCGCTCCATGTTGGCGTTCGTGGTTTCCGTTCCTGCGGCGGGGGGTTCAGCGGCACGGGCATAACCCATGGTGAAGACCGTTGCGAAGACGAGTGCGGTGCGGAGGAGGGAGATGCGTTTCATGACAGCTTTGTTTTGTTCCGGTGATCCGGGGGTGGATGTTCTGATCGTTCGGGCATAGGACGGGCTGGGAACGCGGCCAGTTACAGGACCATCGGGCGATCGTGATGAACGGTAATAGAAGTGGTGAGGTGGTCGGTGGGCAGAGCTTCAACCAGGAACGTCCGCCATGTTGTTATGCCGGGCTGTCACACCGGGCTCGAACCGGTGCCGGCATCTTGGCATTGGACGGCCTGAACGGGTTCACCGCCCCCGGCTGGCGCTCAGCGCCACGGTGCCAAGCTGTAGGCGGAAGCGGTTGCGCTTCTGGTCGCGCTGCACATCGAGGCTGGCGCGATCGCCGCTGATGGCACCCAGCCCCTTGTCGATGGCGGCAACGGCATCATTGCCATCGAGCACGCGCGCGGCCGTGGGCTGTTGTCCCAGTACTTCGCTGCGTACGGTACCGGCGAAAAACTCACTTAACGTCTTGTGCTCGGGAACTGCGATCGCCGCCGCCAAGGGCTCATCCATTGGTGCAGGGGGGACCCCAGTGGTCACCTCGGCCATAACAGGTCGTGCGGCGAAGTCGTTACGCTGGAGGTCAGGGCGCTGCACATCGGCCATGGCAGGTGCTTCTTCGCGCTGGCGTGGTACCACTTCGTGACGCTCGTTGCGGGGAGCAACTGATTGTTGCTGGGGCATCCCCCGGTCGTCCTGGAATGGGACGCTCTCCTGGCGTTGCACAGCACCCGGCTTGGGCGCTGCGTCGACATCAGGCGTTGGCGCTGTACTGTCGCCAACGTTCGCTGGTTGATCCTGCTCCACTTTCTTACTGTCCTTCATTGGAACGGTCGGGTCGGTCTGTTCAGCCACTACCGGTTCATTGGTGTTCCTCAGGAGCATCCACCCGAGGCCAAGCACCAGTGCGATGGATGCGGCAGCGGCCAGCTTCATCCAGGATGGGCCGCCGATCGGGATCACGCGGGTCACCATCTTCTTCAATTGTTCCTTCCCCTCGAACACAATGTGCTCTTTCGCGATCCGCGCATGTTGCATCGCAGCCCATTGCTTGGCGGCATGCACATCGTGGCCGATCAAGTCGTCCAGGGCCGCGCGTTGTTGCAACGTCAGGTCGCCCTCCAGGCGCGCCACCAGAAAATCGTCGAGGCGGTGCAGATCGGGCATGCCTTGCGGCGGGAAGTGGCGCGCGATACTGGTCTTGTCACTGAAGCCATGGGCCCGGACTTCGCTCTTGGTCGCACCGATCAGTTTGGCGTTGCGCTGTAGTTCGGGCTGCTCGTACAGTAAGCGATCCAACAGGCTGGAACGGACCGGATCCAATTCACCTTCCAGGCGTGCGATCAGGAAATCATCGATGCGCGCGACATCCGGTTCGCCGGTGGGTGGATAGTGCTTCTTCAGTTCCTCCTTCCAACCGAAACCAGCCTCGTCGTTGGGGATGATCGGAAGGTCAATTGGTCCGCCTTCCGCGGACAAGTCGGGATCGGCAGCAAGGAAGGCATCCAATGCCTGTTCTTGGGCAGGCGTGAGGTTGCCCTCGATGCGATCGAGGAGCCAAGCTTCGTATGTGGTGCGGTCCAACTTCACAGCACGATCTCCAGTTTGCCGATGTATTCCTTCAAAGCGGTGCGGCCGCGGTAGATGTAAACCTTCACTTGTGGCAGGTTCAGCCCGGTGATCTCGGCGATCTCCTCATAGGCATACCCTTCAAGGTCGCGCAGCAACACAACGCTGCGCTGGATGTCGGGCAGGGTGGCCAAGCCCGCGTCGAGCACTTCCTTCAGGTCGGGGCTGCCTTGGCTGGTATGGCGCATGTCTTCGTGGTGCTCCTCCATGCGTGTGCTACGCGCTCCTTTCCTCACACTGTCCACCATCACATGGTGGGCCGTGGTGAAGAGGTAACTCTTGGCCTTGCCGGCCTCCACTTCATCCACTTTCACCCACAGCCGAGCGAAGCTCTCCTGTACCACATCCTTCGCGGTGTCGGTATCGCGCAGGTGCTTCAGCGCGAAACGGTAGATACCGTCACTGTAGAGGTCCACGCAGCTGTTGTAATCTTCAACCGTCATCGTGCAACAAGGGAACGCTCGTAGGACGGGGTGCCCATGGCGAAAGTTACAGGCCTACTTTCACCACCTTCCCAGCCCATGGACCCACGCTCCCGCCTTGCCTTTTGTTTGTTCATCGCCACAGCGCCTGCTGCACAAGGCCAATCCGTGTTGAAGGACGGTCCGAGC
>JBATMK010000134.1:0-24253 GCA_049289815.1 Flavobacteriales bacterium | reverse complement strand
AGTACTCCACATAGTGCAACGCGGCGTCAATGTCCTCGTTGGACAGAGCCTGCGGGGTCATAACGCTGTTCTTCCACTTGGCAAAGAGCTCGTTCGCGTAGCTATTGCCGCTCTTCACCACCGCTTGGCTGTTCTTCACCCAGGCGTAGATGTCCCCTTTTCCCTCCCACCGTGCACGGGCACCCTTTAACCAAGGCCCGGTCATATCAGCGTCCGGCTTGTGGCAACTGGCACAGTTGCCCTTGAAGACCTTCTCGCCGGCGTTGTAAAGCGCCTCGTCCTTCTGGGCGTGGGAGGCGTTCGGGGAGGCCGCGAACAGGAGGAGGAAAAGCGCGCTGAGGAGGGTCGATGAAACTCTGGAAATCCTTGACTGGCGCAGCATTCCGGACGTTTTATTGGGAGAGCACCCTCCGTTGATCGCGGGCAAAAATAGCTGCCGATGCTTACGAGGGAAGGGCAACGTGCGAGGTACCGCGTGTTCCGGCTTATTTAGAGCCGTTCTAAAGATTGTCACAGCTGCGTCAAGTCTTGATGGGGCTTGGGTTTGCGTGGGATCAGGAGACCATGGGAGCGCTTCGGACCGCTTGTTCACGGATCGCTCACACCGCACTGTGGATAGTCATCCGGTCCTCTTCTTGCCCGGTGCGTTGCCCGAAGCCGATCCGGTCCGTTGTTTGGCGGATAGCTTTGGCCGCCTTCGAAAATGCGCAGCGCTTTTGCCTTTTCCATAGCCCGACGGAGCTTAAGCATGGTCGGCCTGACCTTCCTTTTCATTGCTCTCCTCCCAGCCCAGGACAGCACCCTTACCCGGCCATCGTTGTTGCAACGCAGCGCCAAGCTGCCCTCGATGCATGTTGACTCGCCTTCGGTGGCGCAACCCGGCGATGTTGTCATCCACCAAGATGAACGCATCACCAAGTTGATGGAGCAGTACGCCGTGCACAAGCATGCGCTCAAGGGTTACCGGGTGCAGATCTTCCTGGGCAGCGAGCGGGAAAAGGCCCGCGAGATGCGGCGCACCTTCCTCCTGAAGCATCCTGACATAGGAGGATACGAGAGCTACCTGGCGCCGAACTTCCGCATCCGTGTTGGCGACCTGCGTTCGCGCCTCGAGGCGGAAAAGCTGCGTCACGAACTGAAAGCCGAGTTCCCCGGTTGCTACATCGTGCCCGACGAGATCGAACTGCCGCGATTGCCTGAGGGTCGATAGCCATACCGTCATCGCGAAGCCATTCCAATGGCTGAAGCGATCCATCCTTCGGTATTCACGGCCACCGAGCTCTTCGCTATCAGGGACCTCGCATGGTCGCTTCGGGCCTCTGAAGGCCCTCGCGATGACGTGCCTCGATCCGAACCACCTTCGCCCGTTCACCGGTTATGGAGCACCCCGTATTGTATCGAACTGTAGAGCGCTTGGAGCGCCCGCTGTTCTTCACGCTGCTCGCGGCCCATCTGTTCGTGGTCTGGTACATGCCCGTGTTCCTGACACAGGACGGGCCGAGTCACCTGTACAACGCGCGCATCCTGTTGGAACTCTGGAACGGCGACCCCACCGGGCTCTATTCGAAGTTCTTCACCCTCAACACCACGTTCTCCCCGAACTGGACAGGCAACATCCTGCTGGCTGGCTTGCTGAAGTTGCTACCAGCCGTTGCTGCGGAAAAGACCTTGGTATCGATCTACATGATCGCATTGCCGCTGGCGTTCCGGCATGCGACGCGTGTGTTGGGGCGTGGCACACCATATCTCTCTTCGCTCATCTTCCTGCTCACCTACAATTACCACTTGGTCTACGGCTTCTTCAACTTCTGCCTGGGCCTTACGGTCCTGTTCTGCTTCATTGCCCAATACCACCGTTCCCGCGGCGAACCTTCGCTGAAGCGGGGGCTGGGTTGCACGATGCTTCTCCTGCTGATGTTGGCAACGCACCCGGTGGCGCTATTGATCGGCTACACGATGATGGCATGCGACGGTGTGCTCCTCTTGGTGAACGCCCGGCGGAACGCCGGTGTATGGCCAACACTGTTGAAGCGTGCGTGGAGGGCGCTGGCGATCGCCGCTCCCGCCTTGTTGCTCTTCTTGATCTTCCTGCCCGAAAGCGCCCCCGACCAACCGCCACTTCTCGAGAACAAATGGAGCGCAGAGACATGGCGCGCCCTGCTGCGTATGGGTCAATTGATCGTGTTCGAAGGTGCCGAAGGCGCATTGTTCCGTGTGGTTGTTCTGCTGCTGGCGGTGCTGCTCGGTGTTGCAGTGTGGAAGAACCGTTCGTTCAATGTGACTTCCACAGGTGCATTGCTGCTCACGTTGCTCGGCTGCTGTATCACCATCCACTTCTTCGTCAGCGATCAAATAGCAGGTGGTGCTTACCTCACATCGCGCATGGCGTTGATCGTTTGGATGGTGTTCGCGCTCTACCTGGCAACGCGTGAATTACCCGTGCGCGCAGCTGCGGTCGGTGCCATAAGTACAGCCTTGCTTTCGGTCAGCCTGCTGGTCATCCGGTATCCTGCGCATGCGCGCTGTGGCGAACAAGCCGCTGCGTACGTTGAGCAGTGTTCGGCGATCCCCGATGGTTCCACGTTCCTGCCGTTGTGTTTTTCCGATCGCGGGGAGTTCGGGGGCGACACCCTTTCCCCACGCATTTCCATCTTCAAGCACATGAGCGGTTACGTCGCCGCTGCACGTCCGCTCATTTCGCTCGACAACTACGAGGCGAACACGGTGTACTTCCAGACCGCATGGTTGCCGGCGGTGAACCCGTTCAGGCAACTCTGCGCTTCTGGCGATTGCAACATCGAGGGTGATCCGATCAGTGCGGACATCGCTGGATATGAGAAACGTGCGCGATGCAGCATCGACTTCGTGGTGTTGTGGGGTGATCCGGCACGCGGTGCCCAACAATCGGGGTATGTGGAATTCATGCGCGATCTGGAAACGTCTTACACGCCGACCGATGCATCGAACGGGGAATTGTTCAAGCTCTTCGCGAAGAAGAAACAGTAATGTCGTGCACAGGCGGGACGCCTGTGCGACTATCCCTCCAGCGTCCGCTTCACTTCCTCCATCACGAAGGCCTCGACGTTGTCGCCGACCTTGATGTCGTTGAAGTTCTTGATGCTGAGGCCGCACTCGTATCCGTGCGTCACTTCCTTCACATCATCCTTGAAGCGTTTCAGGTCGGCCAGTTCTCCTGTGTACACCACGATGCCCTCGCGGATGAGGCGCACGCGGTTGTTGCGGGTGAGCTTGCCGTCGAGCACGTAGCAACCGGCCACGCTGCCCACCTTGCTGATCTTGAACACCTCGCGGACTTCCGCAGTGCCGGTGACCTTCTCCACTTCCTTCGGCGCCAGCATGCCTTCCATGGCCGCCTTGATCTCGTTGATGGCGTCGTAGATGATGGAGTAGAGGCGGATGTCGATCTCCTCGGTCTCGGCCAGCTTGCGCGCACCCGGTGTGGGGCGCACTTGAAAGCCGACGATGATGGCGTTGGATGCGCTGGCGAGCAGTACGTCGCTCTCGGCGATCGGGCCAACTGCTTTGTGGATCACGCTCACCTTGATGCTCTCGGTGCTGAGTTTCAACAGCGAGTCGGTCAGTGCTTCCACCGATCCGTCCACGTCCCCCTTCACGATCACGTTCAACTCCTTGAAATCGCCGATCGCGAGGCGACGGCCGATCTCGTCGAGCGTGATGTGTTTGTGCGTGCGGATGCCTTGTTCGCGCTGCAGCTGCTGGCGGCGCGTGGCTATCGTACGTGCGTCCCGATCGTCCTCGAAGATCTGGAAGGTGTCACCGGCGTTCGGTGCGCCGTCCAAGCCGAGGATGCTTACCGGTGTTGATGGTCCGGCCTCGATAACAGCCTGTCCGCGCTCGTTGAACATGTTGCGGACACGTCCGCTGAACTGTCCAGCGAGGATGATGTCGCCTTTACGCAGGGTGCCTGAGTCGACCAAGAGGGTAGTGACATAACCACGACCTTGCTCAAGCGTGCTTTCGATCACCACACCGTGGGCGCGTTTGCCGGGATCGGCTTTCAGGTCGAGCAATTCGGCTTCCAGCAACACCTTCTCCAGCAGTTGCTCAATGCCCTGCCCTTTCTTGGCGCTGATCTCCTGCGTCTGGAATTTGCCGCCCCACTCTTCCACCAGGATGTTCATCTGGCTGAGTTGTTCGCGGATCTTCTCCGCGTTCGCATCGGCCTTGTCGATCTTGTTGAAGGCGAACACCATAGGCACACCGGCGGCTTGCGCGTGGTTGATCGCCTCGCGGGTCTGGGGCATCACGCTGTCGTCGGCGGCGATCACGATGATCGCCAGGTCGGTGACCTGCGCACCGCGAGCACGCATGGCGGTGAAGGCCTCGTGACCCGGGGTATCGAGGAAGGTGATGCGCTTTCCGCTTTCCAGTTCCACACTGTATGCACCGATGTGCTGGGTGATGCCACCGGCCTCACCGGCGATCACGTTCGCTTTGCGGATATAGTCCAGCAGCGATGTCTTGCCGTGGTCGACGTGGCCCATCACCGTTACGATCGGCGGACGGCCCGTGATCCGTGCCTCATCATCGACTTCCGTGGAGATGTCCTCCTGCACATCGGCCCCGACGAACTCCACCTTGAAGCCGTATTCCTCTGCGATCACCGCCAGTGTTTCAGCATCGAGGCGTTGGTTGATGCTCACCATCATGCCCAGCGCGAAGCAGGCCTTGATGATATCCGTGACGGGCACGCTCATCATGCTGGCCAATTCGCTGGCGGTCACGAATTCGGTGACCTTCAACGTCATGCCGGCCAATTCCTTGGCGGCCATTTCTTCTTCGAAACGGCGACCGCGCTGATCGCGCTTCTCGCGGCGCATCTTGGCGCCACGGCCTTTGCCACCACCACCGGTGAGGCGGGCGAGCGTCTCGCTCACCTTTTTCTTCACCGCGTTCTCGTCGAGCTCTCCCGGACGCAACGGACCACGGGCTGCGGTTGTGCGGGCCTCCTGTTGAACGGCACGGTCCACGTTCACGGGACCGGGCTTCACGATGCGCTTGCGACGGCGTTTGGCTTCTTCGCTCTCGCCTCGTGGCTCGGGTTTCTTCTCAACGGGCAGCTCGATCTTGCCCAGGCTCTTCACCCCGGCGAGTTTCTCGAATTTCGCCCGGATGAGTTCCGGTTCGGGAGCGGGTTCCGGTGCAGTAGGTGGGGGCGGCGGGGTGGGGGCGGGCGCAGCCGGCGGCTCCGCCTTCCCTTTGGCTGTCTTCTTCACCGGCGCTTCAGGCGCAGGCTTTGGCGACAGGTCGATCTTGCCCAAGGTCTTCGGCCCTGCGGCCTTGTCCACTTTGGCACGGATGGTCTCCGGCTCAACAGGAGCCGCCTTTGCTGGGGCTTCGGCCGCAGTCGTTGGAGCGGGTGCCGGAAGTTCAACCGCAGCAGGCTTCACCTCTTTCGGGGAGGCCAGCTTCGCGGCGGTGTCGCGTGCATGCAGCATCACGCTTTCGCGCTCTGCCCTTGCTTGTACTGTTTGCTTGCTGGCTTCCTTTTCGGCCTTGCTGGTGCCGAATTCAGCCACCAGCAGATCATACTCCGCCGCGCCGATCTTGGCGTTGGGGTTCTGTTCGACCGCGTAGCCCTTGGCCGCCAGGAACTCCACAACCGTGTGCAGGCCCTGGTTGAACTCCCGCGCCACCTTGCTCAGGCGTATTGCCTTATCCGTCGTCTCGCTCATGCGGTCGTTCGTTGGGGCACAAGATCTCGTGCCCGTACATGCTTAGGCCTCCAATTCGTTCTTCAGGATCTTCACCACTTCGGCAATGGTCTCTTCTTCCAGATCGGTACGCTTGGCCAGTTCCTCAACGCTCAGATCCAGCACACTGCGGGCAGTGTCGCAGCCGATGGCCTTCAACGCGTCGATGATCCAGTGTTCGATCTCGTCCGCGAATTCCTCCAGATCCACGTCGTCGGTCACTTCATCGCTGTCGCGGTACACGTCGATGTCGAAGCCCGTGAGCTTGCCGGCCAACTTGATATTGTGGCCGCCCTTGCCGATGGCCAAGGCCACCTGGTCGGGCTTCATGTACACCTCGGCGCGCTTGCGCTCGTGGTCCAACTTGATGTTGCCGATCTTGGCAGGGCTGAGTGCGCGCTGGATCAGCAGTTGCTCGTTGGCCGTCCAGTTGATCACGTCGATGTTCTCGTTGCGCAGCTCTCGGACGATGCCGTGGATGCGGCTGCCCTTCATGCCCACGCACGCGCCCACCGGGTCGATGCGATCGTCGTAGCTCTCCACGGCGACTTTCGCACGCTCGCCGGGTTCGCGCACGATGCGCTTGATCGTGATCAGCCCGTCCATCACCTCGGGTACTTCCTGTTCGAAGAGCTTTTCCAGGAACTCCGGCGCTGTGCGGCTCAGGATCACACGTGGGCTGTTGTTGTACATCTCAACCTTCCATACCACAGCGCGCACGGTGTCGCCCTTCTTGAAAAAGTCGGTCTTGATCTGCTGGTCCTTGGGCATGATCAGCTCGTTGCCCTCGTCGTCCAGGATCAAGGTTTCGCGTTTCCAGATCTGGTACACTTCGCCGGTCATGATCTCGCCCACCCGCTCCTTGTACTTGTTGTACAGGTGGTCCTTCTCCAGCTCCATGATGCGGCCCTGGAGGTTCTGCTTGATGGAAAGGATGTTGCGGCGCAGGAACTCATTGATCTTCAACTCCTGGCTAACTTCTTCGCCCACCTCGAAGTCGGGCTCGATCTTGCGGGCCTCGGCCAGCTCGATCTCCAGCGCGTCATCCTCGCTCATGCCGTCCTCCACGATCTTGCGGTTGAGCCAGATCTCCAGGTCGCCTTTATCGGGGTTGATGATCACGTCCACGTTGGCTTCCTCGCCGTACTTGCGTTTCACGACGCCTTTGAAAACGTCTTCCAGGATGCCCATCATGGTCACCCGGTCGATATTTTTCATGTCCTTGAACTCGCTGAAGGACTCGATGAGATTCACGGTGCTCATTGCACGATCAGTTGAACTTGTGGGTTGCTTTCGTTGACTTGATCTCGGCGAAGGGGATCGCCGTGGGATCGCTATCCAATTTCGGTAGGCGGCCCAGGACCTTGCTGGGGTGCTGCACCAAGAGCGAAAGGCTTTCGCCATCCGCGGAAGTGAGCTGGCCCAAGACCACTGTACCATCCTTCTTCAGCACTTCAACCACACGGCCGATGTGCTTCCGGTATTGCCGCATCACTCGGAAGGGGTTGCCCATGCCGGGGCTGCCCACTTCCAACTCCACATCATCCAGCTTCTCGCCGAAGGCTTCGCGAAGACCCTGGTTGATGTCGGTGAGCACGCTGAGCGTGATGGCCTGGTCGTTGTCCACTTCCACAATGGCCTTGCCACCGGGACGCACCTCGGCGTGCACCACGAAATGCGGGGTGCCCGCCAACTGGCGTTCAAGGGCTTCGGTAAGCTCTTGTGTGGTGATCATCGACGTACCGGTCAAGTGCTTTGTGTTGTTCAGTAAAGTCAGGGAACAAAAAAGAGGGGCGGTCCCCTCTTCCTCTTTCACCGCTTTGCGGCGGCGAATATAGTCGGGGGAGCGGGAACTCCGGTCGGTGGGCCAGAAACAAAGGATGCCAAGGAGCCAGCTCGTGCCTGCCTTACCCTGCGATCCCATAACCCTGAAGGCGTTAACGGATCACCATGAACCGCGCGGAACCTAGCACCCCGCCGCGCGCATCGAAACCGGTGGCCACATAGAGGCCAGCAGCCACTTGGCCGACATCAATGCGCATCGGGGTCCCGACGGGGGGTGCGCTGTACAGGATCCTTCCCTCGGTATCCATGATGCGCACCGATCTCAACGCGCCTTCAGGAGCGGTGATGCAGACTTGGTCCGTACCGGGGACGCAGGTCGCCACGAAGGCGGGGGCCTCTTCCACCTCGGCTACAGCCATGGAGAAACAGAAGTCCGCTATGGGGATCGTCGTTGGCACCATGGTAATGGTGCGTGTCGCGGCCAATAGTGTGGATGGGTCGTGGAACATCTGGCTCGTGATGGCACCGGACAACAACGGATCGAAGGAGGGCCAGGGTGCATAGCTGTGGCAAGCGCCTGGAAGGCCGGGATCCACACGTGCGATCATGGTGCCTGCAGCTATGAGCACCTCGCCATTCGCGGTTGTGGCTGCATCGTAATTGATGGCATTCACAGCGCCCGGGTATAGGGCTTGCGGAGAACCCAGTTGGCTGTCCACGGAGAATACACCCCAAGTGTTACCGGAGGGTGTGTACGCCGATACCACCAAGGCGAAGCCGTCCGCCGTGGTGGTGATGCTGGCGTTCCCCTGGGTCGACAGCGTATCGCTCCATTGGACGGCCCCGAGCAGCGCACCAGCGGTGTCGAGCACTGCAATGCCCGCATCAACTCCAGGGTACGGGGTGAATCCCAGGCCCAGGCGATCGCCCTTGCAGGCAATGGTGACAGCGGTGCCGAAGATGCCTGTCCCGTGATGCCACACCTGGCTGCCGTCCGTCATGCTCAAGCGGTACACATCCGATCCATCCGTAGCGAACAACTTGGTCCCGGATGCGTCGGCTGTAATGCGCTTGAGGGAATTGCCACCGCTGTACTCGCGGGTCCAGACCACGGCACCTGCTCCGGTGAAGCGGCTCAATCGGCGTTCGCTGCCATAACTATCGTACAGCACGAAATCCGATCCCAACGAACGCGCCAGATGCACGTAGTGGCCGGAAGCAGGAACCGTGTCGCTGGTGATCGCTTTCGCCCAAACAGGAGTGCCATTGGCATCGGTCCGCATAACTCCGATCGTTGTAGCCACACCATCGTCGAACGAACCTGCCACGATCAGATCACCACCGGGCAGTTCAAGGACATCGCCGACCTCATCCACCCCGGAGCAGGTGAACGCCCACACCATCGAGCCAGCGCTGTTGAGTCGCACAAGTGTATTGCCTTTGCCCACCAAGATGTCGCCGTTCTGCGCAGCTGCGATCGATCGAGCATAGGTGAAGCCCGTGCCGAAGCCGGACAGGAGCAGGTCGGTCTGTGCGGATGCTGTTGAAGCCACAAGGCTTGCACCGCTGAACAGGAGAACAGGAAGGATCGCTCGGTGGAACATGGCGGAAAGACGGGGCTGGTGCTGTTGGTTGCTTGGCGACGCGATGATAACCGGCGTATCGCATCGGCTCCGCAGCATCCGCCTCTACCTTGCCCACATGAACCGCAAAGGCGCTCCCATCCCGATGGCCTATCGCATAGTTGCCATCTTCCTTGTCCTTGTGTTCATCGCGTGGATGGTGATGGTTTTCTGAGCGCGCCCAACGGGAACTCGAACAGCACGAAGTCCGTGTCCGCCACGCCGCCCGCGGAAGCATGAAGGCGGCGTGCATGCGTGTTGCTGGTTCCGGTGCCCACCCACGCTTCAGTGCAACCGATAGCGCGGCCATGCGCCAGTAGCGCATCGAGCAGTTGCTTGCCGATGCCACGGCTGCGGTGCGTTGACGCAACGCCGACCTCGATGATCCAGAACTGCGGGGCCTTGTCCGGGTGCACGTCGTCCACTGCCGAAGCCATGCCTACCACAACTCCCTCATCCACGGCCACCATCATGTGATGACGCGGGTCACGGATGAACTCATCGGTCCCGTGCGGATCAACCGAAAAGTCGAATACATCGGCGGCGACATTGTGCAGCAAAGCCCGGTTCGCGGTTCCGAGCAGTTGAATGGTGATGACCATGTGAACTGGTTGAGCTTCAAAGGAAATGCGGGGCAACGACGGATCGCCCACTTCTTCCGGTCCGCTGGACCGGCGCTCATAAATCCTGTCAACACTGGCTCGGCTGTGCCACACGTACTGAGCTTTGGGTGTTCAATTCCGACAACATGCGCACCCTTCTTGCCCGCCTGGTCCTGGTCTTCGCCTCCATTCCTGCCATGGGCACCGATGTTGAAGCGGAAGCGCTTGTGTTGGACAATGCCTCGTTGGAAACCACCCAGGCCATCGAGCGCCGCTTGGGCCAGCAACTGAAGAATTGCGTTCTACCTGTTCTCGACGCTGGGATGAACGTGGAAGGAGACCTGGTCGTGAACGTGCGCATCGAACCCGATGGTAGCGTGCGCGTGGTGAATGCGCACGGCGGGAATACGGCCATGCGCAATGCGGTGAACGACGGCCTCAACGGTACGTTCGTCCTGCGCCGATCATCGTAAGGGCGCATCCCTTTTCGTTGTCATCGGCCGCGCGACATGTCGCGCGTTGGGCATTGGTTGATGCCGATGCCTGATACCTTCAAACTCCCATTTCAAACCGACCATGACAACTCATGCCCGCCCTGGTTTGATGCTTGTGTTCGTGTCCGGGCTCGCAGCGTGCACCAGTGCTCCGCCTGCCGAACTTCCTGCTGAAGAAGTCGCCACCAAAGGCTGTGGGCCGGTGCTTACCGATGACAAAGCATGGTACGGCTCCGGCAAGCACGAGCCTTTTCTTCCGGGACTGGACGGCCTGCACTATCCGATCACCACCAAGAGCGACAGCGCACAGCGCTACTTCGATCAAGGGCTTGTCCTCGCTTACGGGTTCAATCATGCGGAGGCTGCGCGTTCGTTCTGGGAGGCTGCACGAACGGACAGTACATGTGCCATGGCGTGGTGGGGTTTCGCTTATGTGCTCGGCCCCAACTACAACGCCGGTATGGAGCCCGACAGCTACGCGCGCGCTTATGAAGCGATCGGTAAGGCGCAGTCGTTGAGCGTTAACTGCACTGAAAAAGAGAAAGGGCTGATCACGGCGCTGGCGTTGCGCTACACGGCCGATGCGCCCGAAGACCGCGGCCCGTTGGACAAGGCTTATTCCGAAGCATTGCGCGCACTCACAGCGAAGTATCCGGAGGACGCGGACATCGCCGCCCTGTTCGCCGAATCGCTCATGGACCAGCACCCTTGGGACCTGTGGGAAAAGGATGGGAAAGAGAAGGCATGGACACCGGAGATCATCGCGGCGTTGGAGCGCAGCATGAAAACCTTTCCAACGCATTTCGGGGCGCACCACTTGTACATCCACGCCGTGGAAGCCTCGCGCACACCGGATCGCGCGCTTGCAAGTGCCGCGTTCCTGGAGAATGCAGTTCCCGGATCGGGTCACCTTACGCATATGCCTTCGCACATCTACATCCGTACTGGCCGCTACCACGAGGGTGTGCTCGCCAACCAACGCTCGGTAACGGTAGACAGCGGATACACGGCGATGTGCCACGCGCAGGGCATGTACCCGCTCGGCTACTTCCCGCACAACATACATTTCCTCTCCACCTGCGCTGCCATGGAAGGCAACAGCGCGGTTGCATGGAGCAGCGCTATGAACCTGCGCGATCACCTCGCGCCGTCGCTTTTCGCGGAACCGGGTTGGAGCACGCTGCAGCACTATTACGCCTACCCGTATTTCGTTGCGGTGGAGCTGGGGTTGTGGGATAAGTTACGTGCCGAGCCAAGACCGGACAGCACATGGATCTATGCCGTTGCGCTCTGGCAGTACGCGCAGGGTCGATCGAACACACACAACGGTGATCTCGTGTCAGCGCGCAAGAGCCTCGAAGGTTTGCGGACGGCGGCGGCGGATAGTACAGTGGCCGGAATGCGCATTTGGGGGATCAATCCCGCACCCATGATCCTGGCCGTGGCGATCAACGTACTGGAAGGTGAACTGCTCCTGGCTGAAGGCAAACAGGGCGAAGGCATAGCGCGCCTCACCGAAGCGGTTACCGCTGAAGATGCGTTGAACTACCAGGAACCGCCGGATTGGAGTTTCCCGGTGCGGCACGAGTTGGGCGCGGCCTTGCTGAAAGCGGAGCGCTACTCGGAGGCCGAGGCTGTGTACCGCACTGACCTGGTGAACTGGCCGGAGAACCGTTTTGCCCTGATGGGTTTGAAGCAGGCGCTGGAAGGGGAGGGGAAGAAGGCGGATGCTGAAGCCCTCAGCGATCGGATCACCAAAGCCTCAGCGCATGCCGACAAAGCGGCTGCGTTATGATGTTGAAGGGGAGGCCTGCCGGGTGAACGGACCACGATTATTTTCGGAGCCCATCGAAAACTCTCCTCATGATCATCTCCCGTACAGCTTTCAAACTGAAGTTCGGACAGGCCAAGCCGGCCATCGCCATCTGGAAGGAGATCATGAGCGTGGATACGAGCGGCGCCGTCGCGAAACCCCAGATGCGTTTGCTCACCGATATGAGCGGACCCAACTACACACTGGTCGCGGAGTTGCACATGCGCAGCTTCACGGAGCTGGCGCCGGAGTCGCACGTGTGGAGCACCAACGAGAAGATCCGCGAGCTGTACCCGAAGTTCGTCCCGTTGTGCGAGGAGTCGCGCAGCGAACTCTTGCATGTGGAACAACAGAACGGTGATCCATGCCCCGTGGGCAACATCGTGGAGCGCATGGTTTTCAGCTTGAAGTACGGGCACGCCCGCGATGCCATGGCGGTGTGGAAGGAGATCCTCGACGTCGCCAAGAACAGCCATGACGCCCCACCCATGCGCCTGCTCACCGACATCACAGGACCGAGCTACACGCTGGTGCTGGAGATGCACTACCGCAACATGATGAACTTCGGGCCCAAGATGACCGCATGGCTCAGCAACGAGAAGTTCCGTGAACTGCACGCCCGTTTTGTTCCGCACTGCGAGCGCAGCGAGCGCACCTTGTACAAGATGGAATATTGCTCGTAGTGTATCCGATGGTGCGGCGACCGCGATCCGATCAGGCGAACGCGGCGGTCAACACGCTCACCTTCACCCCTGGCACTTCCAACAGTGCGCGGGCGCAACTCTCCAGCGTTGCACCGGTGGTCACCACGTCGTCTACGAGCAGTACGTGCGCGTTGTCCAGTGTTTTCGTCCGGCCGATGGCAAAGGCCTGTTGCACATTCTGCCAGCGGTCCATGCGGCTGCGTTTGGTCTGGCTGCCTGTATGCAACACACGCAACAATTCGTTGCCCGCTGGTTTCAGCGGCCACGTTTGCCGCAGGCCATCGGCCAACACTTGCGCTTGGTTGAAACCGCGCGCACGTTCCTTGCGTGGGTGCAGGGGCACGGCCATCACGGTATCCACCGAACTGAACAACGGGCTGGCCTGGGCCTCTTCGCCCATGAGCCGGCCCATGCCCATGCCCACATGGCGATCGCCTTTGTACTTGAGGCGGTGCAACATGTGCTGCACTTTGCCGCCGGTGTTGAAACGGAGCAAGGCACCCGCCGCCTCCAATGGTACACGGCCCCAGAATAGTTGTGCCACGGGATTGCGGGCGTCAGCGAGCATACGAGCCCTCGGCAGGTCGGCGAGGCAGGGGGCACACAGGTCGTGCTCGTTGTGGTGCAGGGCTTCATCGCAACCAGCACAACGGCGCGGCAATACCAACCCTGCGATATCGGTTGCCAGACCCAGCACGGCGTTCAACATGGCTCGTTGGTGATCGTTCGAATCTAGCCTCCTCAGCGATCGTTAGAGCCGCGCGTGCGTCGAGCCACGACTTGTCCGACGAGTGCCGCCGACCCGTCGCGCGGGCCGGGTTCAATACTTTGTTGACAATCTCGTTCTTGCTCTATGGGCACCCCTGTAGGTGCCGGTACTTTCGCAGACCGACAACCACCGAAGCCCGTTTTCCGGGCGGCTGACCGAACCAACAATGACGACCCCAGAACAAAAGCCCCGCTCCAACAACGCCCTGCTCGCCCTTGTGGTGTTGTTGATCATTTCCAACCTGGCCACGCTGTACTTCCTCAACAAGGGCAGCAACCAGGTGGAGCAGCAGCAGCAACAGATCGCCGATATCAGCAGCGACAAGGACAACGTGACCAAGTTGCTGGAGGACATGCTGGTGCAATACGATACGCTGAGCACCGAGAACGAGCAGCTCACCGCCGAAATGGCCGCGCAGAAACAGCAGATCGAGGACTTGGTGAAGAAGGTGAAGGACGGCACCTACAGCTTGAGCAAGGCGAAGAAGGAAGCCGAGACGTTGCGCAAGATCATGAAGGGTTATGTGGCCACCATCGATTCACTGAACCAGGCCAACCTGGCCCTATCGGCCGACAAGGCCAACCTCACCAATGAACTCGGTGTGGTATCGGGGGAAAAGGCAGCGCTTGAGGAAAAGAGCAGGACACAGGAGGAACGGATCAGCCGAGGCGCGGTGCTGCATACCACGGCGATCAGTGCCGGTGCGCTCTTCCTGCGCAACAGCGGCAAGCAGGTGGATACCGAGCGCGCCAGCAAGGCCGAGATGGTGAAGTGCTGTTTCACCCTGGGGGTGAACACGATCACCGATGCGGGCGCCAAGACACTGTACATGCGGATCATCAGCCCGGATGGTTCCATTCTGCCGACCACCGATGCCAACAACCGTTTCGAGTTCAACGGCGTGCAGGGTGAGTACAGCGCCAAACGCGAAGTGGATTACGCCAACGCGCCCGTTGATGTGTGCGTGTTCTGGACGGCGACCGGCGCCATGAAGACAGGGCAGTACAATGTGGAGATCTACGAGAACAAGGCGCTCGTGAGCAAGACGAGCTTCGACCTGAAGTAAGCGCTGTCGGACTGAAATGGCGGAGGGCGCAGGAGTTGATCCTGCGCCCTTCGTCTTTTCCGGCAGGTAAGCTAACGGCGATAGCGTTCCTGCTGATCGCCTGTGACGGCGACGGTCAATGGACCAACGAACGAAGGGCCCCCTGTTGATCAGGGAGTCCCTCGCCTTGGAAGCGGTCGAAGACCGCCACGTCAAACCTCAGTACGCCGTGTTCTGGGGGTCCCAGTTGGCCCAGCCGTCGGTCCAGTCCGTATCACCGAACGCACCGCGGTAGCTGGTGGTCTCGAAGAACGGATCGCCCAGTTCGCCATCGCTGAACGATGCACCACCCAGCAACGGACTTCCACCGGTGGGCAGGAAGTTCGGGTTGGCCAGGTTGAAGGGATCGGCTACGAGCAGCGCTGCATTGTCCACCAAGCTGGTGTTGCCGTTTGCAGCGAACCACGCATCGATGTCCCACGTGCTGCCGCTGGCCACTGCGGTAAGTGCGCCCATGGCGCTGAACACGCAGTTCCTCAGCTTCAGTTCGTTCGCATCGCAATTGGTCTCACATGCGCTGCCATCGATCAGCACGCCCGTTGGGAAGCCCGCGAAATTGCTGTTGAAGACGCGCGAGTGTGCATTGCGGCGCAGGTGTGCCGAACGTTTGAAGTTGCTGTTGATCACGGTGCCGCTGGTCGCTTGGGGACCGTAGATGCTCACATTGCTCAGCACCGGTGTGGTGTATGGCGTGGCCGACGTGCCGCTGGCATCGTTGTCGTGCTCCAATCCGTTGCTTCCGCTGGCATCGGCTTGGTTCGGATCGCGCAGGGACACAAGGAACTGTCCGTGGCCACTGAAGCCGAAGTCCATGTCGAAATCATCATCGAGGCCGCCGAACGCCACAAGGTGCTTCACGTTCACTGTTCCACCGAAGCACTCGAAGCTGTCATCGCCGCTGTAGCTCACCTGTACGTGCGCGATCGTTGTGGCACTGCCCACGCCACCCAGTGTAAGGCCGTTGATCTCCTGGTTCGGTTGCAATGCGATACCGGGGTATTCGATGCGTACATATTGCAGTACGCCGCTATCGTCCGAAGCGTTCACACCGCCGTAGATCGCATCGGGTCCGCCTTCCACGGTGGCTTCGCCGCCGGGCGCGTTGATGGGCGCGTTGCCGCAGATGATCACACCGCCCCAATCGCCGGGGGCACGTTGGCCGGCGGGCTGGCTGCTGGTGAACACGATCGGGGCGCTGCTGTTGCCTGTGGCCACGATCCGTGCACCACGCTTGATGATCAAAGTGCCTTTGCTGTTCTTGTCGCCCATGATCACCGTTCCGGGATCGATGGTGAGCGTGGCACCTGCTTCCACGTACACGAAGCCGACGAGCAAGTACGTCTTGTCCGCCGTGAGGGTCGTGTTCACTGTAATGCTGCCTTGGAGGTTGATGACATTGGACGGTGTTGCATAGGTGCAGCTGCCGTCGTCATTGTCGGCGTCGGCGTCGTAGTTCAAAGCCACCGGGTCGGTGCAGCCTTCCTTCTTCTTGCAGGCCGGTGCCGTGGCGATGAGCGCGCACAGGGCGATGGCTGAGAACAGTTGATGGGTCGGGAGTTTCATGTGTCGTTGATTTCTGGCTGCAAAAGGATGACCGTGCGATCAAGCGATCTTGACGCCGACCTTATCTGATCGTGACGTGTATCCGTCGGATGTTAATTCCGCTGCTCAAGCACTTTGAGGCCGTGAACATGGCAGGGCGAACGAGACCCTTGTCGTGGTGATCGCCCACTTTGCCCGTTGGCGGGCAGGTCAGAATTTGAAGCCGACCGCGCCGCTGAAATAGGTACCCCTGCGGTAGCTGAGGAGTTCCTGGTCGCCGGCGCTCAAGGTACCGTCCTCGTTGCTGTCCTGTTGCAGCAGCACACGTTGGTTCAGGATGTCCTGCGCGCTCACTTTCACATCCCAATGCTTGCCGAAACCTTTGGTGATCGTGGCGTCCAGGGAGTTCCGTGGCATCTCATAAAGATCGCCTGTGCCGAACGTCCCCACAGCGAAGAGCCGGCGGCCGAACACGTTCCACTGCACGTTGTACTGGATCTGCTTGTCGGGATTGGTGTAGAACACCCCGGCGTTGATCACGTAGGGGCTCTGTCCCATCATCGGACGTTCCTTGGCCTGGCCTACTGCCGACCCGCCAAGGTCCACCACGCTGTGGATCACCGTTGCGTTCAGCGAAACCCCCAACCGGCTCAAATACCCTTCGGTGAAGATGCCGTTGAGCGAGCGCCGCACCTCGAGTTCCGCCCCGGTGCTCGTTGCACTCTCTGCGTTCCTGAAACTGAAATTCCGGGTACCCCCGCTACCGGCTCCGGGTATGAAGTACATCTCGATGGGGTCGTGGAAGATCTTGTGGAACACACCCACGCTCACCACTTCGGTGGTGGTGGGATAGAACTCCCAGCGCAGGTCCATGTTCTGGATCCGCGCCACCTCCAATTCCTCGTTGCCGAACAATACGTTGTTGAACGAGAAGTCGTAATAGGAGAAGGGAGCGAGCTCGCGGAATTCAGGGCGGTTCACCGTGGTGCTGTATGCTGCGCGCACCAAGGCGCGGCTGCTGATGTTCACCGCAGCGTTCACCGATGGCAGGATGCTCGTCACCGTGCGGTCCACCACAACGGCATCGCCGCCGTTGCGTGCACTGTTCAACTGTTGGCGGTTGTGTTCGAGGCGCACGCCACCGCTCAGGCTGGCCTTCTTGTTGAAGTCGATGCTCGTGCCCGCGTAACCTGCAAAGAGCGAGTTCGCTGCTGTGTAGCGATCGCTCGGATTGGTGCCTTCCGTCAGCTTGAACCCGGTGGTGCTGTTGATGTTGGCATCGGCGAACACTTGGTCGAGCGGCAAGGAGAGCAGGCTGTTGTCGAACTGGGTGATGTTGGCTTTCACGAAGCTCATCCAGCGCGCTTCGAAGGAGCGGTCCTTGCGTTCAATGAAAGCGCCCACGCGCAACTTGGGAACGATGCGGCGTTCTTCTTTTTCGAAGGTGTGGGCGTAGTCGAGCTTGCCGCTCATGGCGTTCTCGTTCAGTTCGCTGAAGAACCGGCCGGCATCATCGCGCGAAGCGCCGGGAGGGATCACCAAGGTGTACGGTGTGTCACTGTCGGTCTGGTCGAGTGCGCGGTAGGTGCGCAAGCGGCGCACATCCGGTTCCTTGCTTCTGGCCAGGCCGTATCCCAGGGTCCAGTCGAATTTCCCGTTCGCACCCACCGCATGGTTGCCATGCAGCTGCCCGGTGTAGATGGTGCGCTGCTGGTAGCGGAAGTTGTAGTTGCGCACGTCGTTCCCCCCTTCCAGGTCGCGACCTGTCCGCAACGTCGTGCGGTCTTCTCCGATCTGGTTGAAGAGATTGCGGAACTCGAGCTTGCCGTTGGTGCCCAGCAGCACGCTCCAGTTGTGCAGCACGCTGGCGCGCACGGTCTTGATGCTCTCCTTGTCCAGGTAGTTATAGATGGTGTCGCTGCGGCCCGTGCTCTGGTCGTAGGCGTTGTAGTTCACGTTGCGCGCATCGTAGCCGACTGCCGTGTTGCTGTAGTCGATGGCCGTGATGGTACCGATGTTGGTCTTGTCCCCTTTGCCGAAGCGGCGCGCGAGCAACAAGCCGAAGCGCTGGTCGGGCAGCGCCGTGTGTTCATCGGCCACCCAATTGTTCTCCAGTGAACGCCCGGAGGCGCTGAGCTGTTCTGGTGTGGTGTTGGTGGTGATGCGGCCGGGAAAGGCATCGGGCAGGATGCGCGTACCGTTGTCGAAACCGAGGGCGTCCGTGCTGCTGCCTTTGCCACTGAAGAACGGTTCCAACGTGGTGCCGACGCGATAGCCTGTGCCGTAGGTCACCTTGGTCTCGTTGGCATCCGGAACGCTCACGGTCGAGATGGCGATGGTCCCACCGGCGAAATCGCCGGGGAGTTCGGGTGCACCGGTCTTGTAGATCATCACGCGATCCAGCGCACCGCTCGGGATCAGGTCGAAACTGAAGGCGCGTTTGTCCGCCTCCATACTGGGCGCGGTGGCATCGTTCAGAAGCACCGTGTTGTAGCGATCGGCAAGACCACGGATCATCACGAACCGGTCGTTCACGATGGTGACACCCGGGATCCGTTTCACCACATCACCGGCGGTGCGGTCCTGGCCCTTGGCGATCTGTTGGCGGCCCACGCCATTGGCCACCTGTTCACTGTTCTTGATGTCCATGAGCACGGCACCTTCCGTATCGCGCTTGCGCTCCTTCACCTTCTTGAACGCCCCGAGTTCTTTCACCTGGCTCTCCAGCCGGACATCAGCTGTTTGCGTTTGCCCGGCGGCGACCGTGATAGCACGTTCAACACTTGTGAACCCCACGAAGCTCACCACCAACGTATGCTGCCCGGCTTCCAAGGGAAGGGTGAACCGGCCGTCGAGATCCGTGCTCGTGGCGATGCTTGTGCCTTTCACGGAAACGTTCACGAACGGCTGCGGCTGTACAGTGCCATTTTCCAATGCGGTCACCGTGCCTGTGATCGTGCCTTGTTGGGCCAAAGCCCAGAAGCTCAACAGCAGGGATGTGAAGAGGAGTAGTGATCGCTGCATGGGGTGCGGTGGGACGTTTCCTTTCTTGGCCGCAAAAGTCCCAGTGGCGCATTAGGAGCACCTTCCTCCCATGTTAACAGACCGTGAGTTCAAGATTGCGATCGTTAGATCCATGTCAACGATCCGGCGACCGAACGATCGGTCACCCAACCTTTGGAATGCCCAACAGCTGCGTGGTTTGTGATAAGTTCACCCCCCGACCCAACTCCTCATGAAACACATCGCTACGCTCACGGCCACATTGGTCTGCTCGTTGTCCGTCCTCGCCCAACCCCAGATCCTGAACTCAGGGTTTGAGACCTGGACCGGTCTCGGTACCGGCACGGAGGAACCCGAGGAATGGAGTTCCATCAAGACCAGCGATGGCGGCAGCTTGATCAACAGTTTCGCTCCCCAGGTCTGCTGGCAGAGCACCGATCCACACACGGGATCGTACTCGGTGAACGTGCGCACGGTCAACTCGGCGATCGGGGCCGCGAACGGCATCATCACTTGCGGCCGCGTTCATGCCGAGATCAACCCGGCCAACGGCAGGGTCTTCACCGAGGCCAGCGATGCACAGTGGTACCAGACAATGGCCAGCCGCCCTGACAGCCTGGTGTGTTGGTACAAGACAACGGTGATGACGGGTGACTTTCCGACCGTAGATGCGATCGTGCACACCGGAACCGGCAGCATGCCCGAGAACGGCACCATGGGCAATTGGGTCGGTGCGGCCAGCTGGGATGGTGCGAGCACAACAGTGGGTGCGTGGACACGCTTCTCGGTTCCCTTCAATTACTTCTCCAGTGGAACGCCCGAGTACCTGTTGATGGTGTTCACCGCTGGCGATAGCCTGATCAGCCAGGTGGGCACTCAAAGCTGGTACGACGATGTGGCGCTCATCTACAACGTAACACCGGTACCCAGTGCCACCATCGCTTTCGTGACGGCCAGTCTCGGCTTTCCATTGAACGTCGACTTCAGCACCGGCGGGGTGCCGGATGCGGCCACCGATTTTGTGGCCGAGTTGAGCGATGTCAACGGCAGCTTCAGCAGTCCGGTGATCATCGGCACGCTGAACACCGCGGCGAACACAGGCAACATTTCCTGCGAGATTCCGGCTGGCACGGCATCGGGCACGGGCTATAGGATCCGCGTAACGAATGCATCGCCGTTCTACGCCCCGTTGGAAGCCGGGATCATCGTCGATCTGGGTACTGCTGTTGCCGACGCATCAACAAGCGAAGCCGATGTGTTCATGGCCAACGGAACGATCGTGGCTGATCTGCGCAATGCGCACATGCGCAATGTGCGCTACGAAGTGTTGGATGAACGTGGAGCCGTGGTTGGCGCTGGCGCGCTCATCAGCGGATCAAGCAACACAATTCCCGTTACGGTCGCGCATGGGATCTACGCTGTGCGCATCGTACACCAGGGCGGGGTGCTGGTGCGCCGTGTGGCGCAACACTAAGAAGCCCGCCTAGCGGACGATCAAACGCTGGGAGGAGAGGAGATGGCCTTCGGCCATGCACCGCACGACGAACATTCCCGCGTGCGGGAAGGTGAGCATGCTCTGCGTCGAACTCGTTCTCAGTGAACCGATCACGCGGCCAGCGGCATCGATCACCTCGACATTGGTGGAAGCAGGCACCCTCAATGTGATCGGGCTTCCGGCGTCAACCAAAGTGGGAAGGTTGTTGGGGATACCATTCGCTGATGGCTCAGGTATGCCTGTTCCGATGGTGCAACTGGTCGCTGGCGGATTCAAGTAGAGACCCAACACACCGTCTTCGTAGCACAGCAATGGCCCCATGAGGAAGCCATCGCACAGGGCGGTGTACCATGGGAACAAGTATCCGGTGTCGCCGACCCCTTCGATCAAGCGGCCGCTGGTGAAGGAGAGCGCCATCTGATCCCACAGGGTCACTTCCAACGTGCGCAGCAGCTGACCGTTGATCAACACCGTGCCGGTCGCTTGCACAGTATATGTAAGCGTATCCGTTCCGCCCTGACCGGTGCTGTGGATCTGCCAACTCTCTCCGGTGGTGGCGTCCCATCGGTAGAGCAGGCTGAAGGAATTCGCGACTTCATCCCAATAGAATACGCTGTCCGCGCTCTGATACGTGAAGCCTTGTTGCGTGTGGCACGCCAAGCTCGTTCCCTCGATCGTGCTGCACAACCGTCCACCGATCAGGCTGTCTCCAGTGACGGCCAAGGTGTATGCGGAGTATACTGGCGGGAAGGGGTCGATGAGGTTGTCCACCGAGTAGGTATATGTCCAATGGGCTCCCAGAGGGGCGAAGGTGGTTTGGGCGCTGAGGGTGGTGCTGACCAGGATCGTGAAGAGCAATAGTGCGCGCATGTGTTCGGTGCTGAAGGTGAATCTACAATGACCGGACGGCGCGCGTGTGCTCGGCGCTGCCTGCACGGTCCATTGCTCAACCCCGTGTCCATCCGCTGTCCGAGAAGCCGCCACGCCCATCTTTACCGGATGCCACTGTTCCGCAATGTCCTTGTCATTACGCTTTGGGCAACCTCGGTCGTTGCAAACGCCCAGCAATACACGTTCAAGGCGCAGTACGATTCGCTTGATGCGCGCCACGACAAGTCGCGGCCGCTGCTGGAGCGCTACTTCATCACCAGCAACCATCATTGGGCCTGCTTCAACCGCGGACTAGGGGCGGAAGCCCGGAAAACCGCCAAAGAGGAATTGGAGTTGGCGGAGCAGCTCGGTGTGGACAGCTTGCTTTCGACGGCCTTGATGCACATCGGGGACTCTTTCAACGGCTCGGCTGATGCGGCCTTGCAGTTGAAGTACTTCTACCAAGGGCTGGAGTATGCCAAGCGGTCCGGAAGCCCCGACGAGATCGGTACGGCGCACAAGCAGATCGCTACGGTTTACAAATCGCTCGGCGATCTGCCACGGGCTCTTGAGTTTCTGAAGCTGGCTATCGCGAACGTGCGGTCGCGGAACCAGATCAATCGTACAAGCTGCCACTTGAGCGACTGCTACCGGTTGATGGGGCAGCCCGATTCCGCGCTTTACTGGGCGCAACGCTCCAATATCATTCCACGTCCCGAGGATGATGACTATGCCTATGCACGCTCCTACTACATGCTCGGCTCGGCATACGCGGCCAAGGGCGAACGTCAACTGGCCGAGGTACACTTCGCACGGGCCATCCAGGTGGCGGATTCATTCCACGTGATGATCCCGTTGTATGGTTCGCTCGTCGCCCGGGGGCGGATGGCGCTGGAGGCCGGTGACATCCCCGCTGCCATTGCTGACGGCAGGCGCGCCTTGCTCGTGAGCAGCGAAGGCAGCAACCTGGAAGGCTTGATCAGTGCTTCCGACCTCTTGCGCCAAGCGCACAAAGCCAGTGGTCAGAGCGACAGTGCTTATCACTACTTCGAGATGCGGGTGATGTATGCGGACAGCCTGATCAACGCCACCAACCTGAACAAGCTGCAGAACATGGCCTTCGCCCAGGAACTGAAGGAGCGCGAGGACGCCAAGTTGAGGGAGGAGGAGGCGATCAACCGGACCAATAACATCCAGTTCGGCATCATCGCCCTCATCGTCATCACGCTCGGCATCTTCCTGCTCATCTTCAGCAGGACTTCCGTTGTTGGCGCCAAGGCCATCAAGAACCTCTCGCTCATCGCGCTGCTGCTCTTCTTCGAGTTCATCAACCTGCTGCTGCATCCCTTCCTCGATCGCATCACGAACCACTCGCCTCTCCTGATGCTGTTGTGCATGGCCGCCATTGCAGGGTTACTGATCCCACTGCACCACCGCATGGAGAAGCTCATCACCAACATGCTGGTGAGCAAGAACAACCGGGTACGGTTGGAGGCGGCAAGGAGGACGATCGAGGAGTTGGAATCGAAACCAGTGAACTGATGATGACACACTTGTGCGGAATGGTTCGGACCCTGGCCACGCTGTTGGCTTGTGCGTTGTGCTTCGGCCTGGTTGCTCAGACCTATAAGAACGAACCCAAGTACGACCCACTGGATACGCGCCATGACCTCTCGCGCCCTTTGCTTGAGCGCTTTTGGATCACGTGCAACCACGGTTGGGCTTGTTTCAACAAAGGACTGAAGGAGGAAGGGAGGATGACCACGAAGGAGCAGTTGGAGTTGGCCGAGCAGCTCGGTGTGGACACCTTGATCGCCATGAGCTACGATGACCTCAGCAGTGCCTTCATTGGTTCTGCTGATGCCGCACTGCAGTTGAAGTACGCTTACAAGGGACTGGAGTATGCGAACGCTTCAGGAAGTCCGAACTCCATCGGTACGGCGCAGAAGGGGCTCGCAACGGTCTACAAGCCACTGGGTGATCTCCCGCGTGCGCTTGATCTGCTTAAGCAAGCCATCACCAACGTGCGCTCGCAAATGCAGATCAATCGCACCTGCTGCCACCTGAGCGATTGCTATCGTTTGATGGGGCAGCCTGACTCGGCCCTTTATTGGGCGCAGCGTTCCAACATCATCGGCAGTCCGGCAGACGATGACTACGGTTATTCCCGATCATACTACATGCTTGGTGCAGCCTACGCAGCCAAGGGTGAACGGCAGCTGGCCGAGGTGCATTTCGCGCGCGCGATCGAAGTGGCCGACTCCTTCCATGTGATGATCCCGCTCTACGGTTCGTTGCTGGCCCGGGGCCGGATGAAACTGGAGGTGGCTGATGTGGCCGGTGCCATCGCCGATGGGCGGCGCGGGTTGGAGGTGTGCAGAACTGGTGAGGATCTGAATGGCATGATCGAGTCCGCCGACCTTTTGCGTTCTGCATTCAGGCGCAGCGGACAATTGGATAGTGCCTATCACTTTTTCGAGATGAAGTCGGCCTATGCGGACAGCCTCAAGAGCGCAACGAACCTGAACAAGATCCAGAGCATGGCATTTGAGCAGGAATTGAAGGACCGCGAAGACGCCAAGCTCCGGGCGGACGAAGCCACCGAGCGCTCCCGCAACATCCAGTTCGGCATCATCGCCCTCATCGTCATCACGCTCGGCATCTTCCTGCTCATCTTCAGCAGGACTTCCGTTGTTGGCGCCAAGGCCATCAAG
>JBATMK010000133.1:0-2705 GCA_049289815.1 Flavobacteriales bacterium | reverse complement strand
AGTCCACGCTGTTGATGTAGAGGTTGTGCGAGAAGCCATCGCCGAACCCGTTGTGATCGAATTCGGAGTTCGTGATGCGGATCGTGCTTCCGGCCACGGCGTTCGCCAGGATCCCATCCTCGTTCTCCGTGAAGATGCAATCGCGCACCACCAGGTCCGCACCTTCCTGGCGGATGCCCGCGCCGTTCTGGTCGGGCACACTGCAATGCACGAAGTGGATGTTCTCCACCGTGGTGTTGTTCCCGGCGATCACCCAGATGGCCTTGCCCGCATAGCCGGTGTATTGTGCGTCGAGCACGGCCATGCCGCCTGTGCCGCGCAATAGCAGATCGTTGGCAGTCCAGCCGCATACGTCGCCCAAGTACGTCGCGGCTTCGATCTCCACGGTATCACCATCCTGCACTAGATTGCTCACCTGGCTCGGTGCGGTGTAAGTAAGGAGCGGACCGACCTGCCATATGGTGGCCTTGGTGATCATCGCAACAGGCAGACAAGCAATCAAGAGGAGGGAACGCGATGTCATGACCGAATGTAGCATCGGCCCCCGTCCCCTGCCCGGAAACAACAAGCCCCGACTTCTGCTGGGGCTTGCTCATGGCGCTGATCACACACTCTGTGGTGAGCTACATGATGGTTATGGTCATTCTTTGAATATCCGGATCATTTCAGCGCCTTCTTCGTTCCACACCCTAAGCATATAGAGACCAGCAGGTTCGGAGGAAAGATCCACTTCCGCGGTGTGCGTCAGTAGCACGCCCTCCAGCACTGTTCTCCCCGTCGCATCCCTGATCACAAGGCGCTGACGGGTCGCGGCGGTGGTGATCATCAGCAGGCCACTGGTGGGATTCGGGATCGCAACGGCGGTGGTCGGACTCGGTGGTCGCTCCGCGATGCCGATCCCGCTCGCGGCGTCGAATTTCACCAGGAAGCCGTCACGCGAACCGCCGAACGTGTTCTGGTGTCCCCCACTGGCGATGTCCGCGGTCGACTGAGCGTATCCTGCGAGGTATACGTTCCCGCTGGGATCCACGGCGCAGGAATGGCCACGGTCCTCTTCGGTTCCCCCATAGTAGGTGGCCCACAGCCGTGTGCCGGCCGGGTCGAATTTCACCAAGTATGCATCATTCGCGCCGCCGCCATAGGTGTTCTGGAAACCACCGGAACTGATGCCCGTGGTGCTCGAGGTCAGACTGGCGAGGTACACGTCGCCTTGCGGGTCGGTGGTGATGCCGATATCACCCCTGAACAGAGCCAGCTCATCGCCGCTGCCCCCATAGTAGGTGGCCCACAGCCGCGTGCCGGCCGGGTCGAATTTCGCCAGAAAGGCATCATTCATACCACCGGAGGTGTTCTGGTACCCGCCGCTGGCCATGCCCACAGGTGAACCGGTATATCCTGCCAGGTACACGTTGCCCTCGGGGTCCACTGCACAGGAACCCGCTCCGTCCTTTGCCAGTACTCCATAGTAGGTACCCCATAGCCGAGTGCCGGGCGGGTCGAATTTCACCAGGAAAGCATCCTTGGCACCGCCATTCGCATTCTGGTGTCCGCCGCTGGCGATGCTAGTGTCAGACCAAGTGGATCCCGCGAGGTAGACATTCCCGCTCGGATCAACGGCGCAGGAAAGGCCCTCCTCCTCGTCGACGCCCCCGTAGTAGGTGGCCCATAGCCGGGTGCCGGCGGGGTCGAATTTCACCAGGAAGGCGTCAGTGGACCAGACGCTGCCAATCGTGTTCTGGTGTCCGCCGCTTGCGATGTCCGAGGTCGACCCAGTGTACCCCGACAAGTACACGTTACCACTTGGGTCAACGGCGCAAGAGTAGCCCTCATCGTAGTCGGTACCCCCGTAGTAGGTGGCCCACAGCCGCGTGCCGGCCAGGTCGAATTTCACCAGGAAGGCGTCGCGCAAACTGCCGAACGTGTTCTGGTGCCCGCCGTCGGCGATGTCCGAAGACGATGCGGTAGTTCCCGCCAGGTAGACGTTCCCGCCGGGGTCCGTGGCGCAGGATAAGCCGCCATCCAATTCCGTTCCTCCGTAGTAAGTGGCCCACAGCCGTGTGCCGGCCGGGTCGAATTTCACAAGAAAGGCATCATAGTTACTGCCGCCATAGGTGTTCTGGTACCCACCATCGGCGATGTCGGAGGTTGACGCCGTGAGCCCCGCGATGTACACGTTCCCGCTGGGGTCGGTGGTGCAGGAATAGGCCTCGTCCAATTCCGTTCCTCCATAGTAGGTGGCCCAGATGCGTGCGGGGTCGATGGTGAGCGTTCGGCCGGGATCGTAGTTGCCCAAAGTGAAGGTGAGAAGGTCGCCTTCCAGATCGAAGTGCGTGGGGATCTCGATGCCGTTCTGAAAGCTCAATGGACCTTCCTCGGTGAAGCGTCCCAGGCGATTGCCATGGATCAATCTGCCCTCATTGTCCAGGCGCAGTTCTTCATGGTGCTTGAAGCGCAACCGGATCCGGTCAGGATCCGCGCCGGGGTGTACCACGAAGTCGTACTTCAAACCATTTTCTGTCGTGTACATGACCCAATCGATGCCGGGGTATACGTCGTGGTAGATGATGCGGGTGTAGGTGTGTACGTCCAATGCATCGTGAGTGTAGTAGTTGGTGTAGTCGGTGCTGCGGCCCTCAGCGGTGATGCGTGGATCGGGATCCGCCCCTTCCAGTATCATGTCCATACGGTAGGTCTCCAGTCTTATC
>JBATMK010000132.1:0-2979 GCA_049289815.1 Flavobacteriales bacterium | reverse complement strand
CGTCGGCAAGTTCGGTCACGCCCGTGCAGACATCCACGGTGAAGGGCACGGCGATGGAATCGGCGCAGGTGTAGGTGCGCGACACCGTTTCCTGGAAGTAGAAGTCGATGCCGGTGGTGTTGCCGTACTGCCCCTCGCCGCGCGCATAGAGCGAGCCGTCGGTGAAGTAGTAGACCATGTCGGACGTGGAGAGCGTATCGGGCAGGCGTTGGAACTGGAGGGTGTACACTGAATCGCGCAGCACGTCGGGGTGCATGTTGCCAAGCATGTCGGGGTAGGAGCCGGTCGCGGTGATGGTGTCGGTGTCGATGACCGTGCCGCCGGTGCCTGTACCGTGCAGGAGTTTCACGCCGTAGCTGAATGGACCGTTGAGCCCGTACAGTGAGATGATGATGTGCTCCAGGCGCCCGCTGAATTCCGGTGTGAAGGATTGCCACAGGGTATCGCCGACTTCCACCGTGCCTTGCGCACCGCTGATGTAACTGCCGAGACCCGAGGCCTGGTCGATGAAGGAGATGGTATCCAATACACCATCGTAGTAGTAGTTGGCCATGTGCGGCCCGAGGCCGAGCGCAGTGGCGTCGAGCAGACTGTCACGCACGCCATCCAACGTGATGTATCCGCCGAGGGGATCACCGAGCAATACGAAGGGTGGCGTCTCCATGCAAACGGACAGGCCGAGGTCAGGGATGCTCAGCGCAGCGGGCAGCGTTACGTTGATGTTGGAGACGGTTGTATCGGTGCAGCCGAAGGCCGTGTTGATGTATGCCAGTTCATGCGCGCCCACACCGAGCACGGCCGGAACGAACGCGCTGGTGTTCGAGCCTTCGATCCAGATGTCGGCATCGGGTGAAGCAGCGTTGTCGCCGATGAGCCAGACGGTATCGACCTCGGTGATGCAGTATGCATCGGCGAGGTTCAGCATATAATGCGGCGGGACTTGGTAGAGCTGGTAGTAGCGGATGGCGCTCTGGCACGGAGGCAGTGCACGCACCCAGGTGCGGAAGGCCGCGTCGTGGGTCGCATCCACGTTGCTGCTGCCGCGCGTGTAATCGTAGTAGACCCAGTTGGCCCCGAAGCTCAGCACCTGCCTGAAGGCATGGTCGGCGGTAAGTTCCAGCGTGTACATGGTATCGGCGTTCCACGGAACGAGCGCGGTCACGGGTAAGGTGATCCAGCTGGTATCCATGATCGCGGGCGACGCCAGCGCGCTTTCGTGGATGAGCACTGCACCCGCACCAACGCCTTGGTAAACGCGCAAGGTGAAGTTGTTCGGCAGGCTGTCGTGCAGCAGGAACTCCACTTGTGTCAAGCGACCCGTCTCGCCGGCCCGCACCGTCTGGCGGATGCTGTCCAGGAGGAGGTAGCTATAGGTGTAGCTCCCGTAGTAGTCGTACATGGTGTACGACTGGTCGATGTGCTCCGAGCTGTCCAAGGGCAGGTCATCCGGCGCGTATGTCACGAAGTACTCGCCCGGAGTATTGGGTGCGTTCACCAGGGTGGTGCCGCTCACCAAGGGCCCGCTGAAGGTGCCGGGGCCGGGTGCGGCCGAGAGTTGGATGGAAGGGCCGTTGTGGCATTGGCGTGTATCGAAGGGATCGATGGCGATCGGCAGCGGATCCCGATGCAGATCGGTCTTCACGTTGTCCAGCACGTACTGCATCACCTGCGCCTGGCCGGGCGTGAAGAGGTTGTTGTCGCATGGCGAATAGCACATGATGTTGGTGGTCTGCGGCGTGTAGGCATCGCCGTTCGCATCCGTAAGCGTGCCGATATACGTGCAGGTTGCATAGTCCATCATGCCGGGCAGCGAGAGGTTGGGATCGGCGGGCGTGTCGCAGATCTGGTCGCCGCCGATGGTGCAGTTGGAACCGTCCACCAGCTCGGGTTCGAAGAGGGCGTCGTGCGTATGGGGAAGGCCGAGCAGGTGCCCCACCTCATGGGCCAGCACGCGGGCACCGCTGTAAGGCCCCATGAAGACGAGGTTGCCGAAGTTGAAGCCCGCCAAGCCATTGGGCAACAGCGCCACGTACACCAGGGTGACGTAGCCCGGCTCGTAGACCGGGTTCAGGATCGCCGGGTCGAAGTTCCAAAGGGCGTAGAGGTTGTCGTTGTCCACCACCTGCACAGGGCCGCACAGTTCGAACTGGATGTCGGTGTTGTTCTGCGCGAAGAGGTCGTTCATGCCATCGAGGTCGCGTTGCACCACGCTCGGTGTGGTGGCATCGCCGCCGGGCGCTGATTGCGATGCGATGATGACCTTGACTTTCACATAGCGCGTGGCGCCACGGGGCGCGTAGCCGTGTGCGGCTTGGATGATGGCGGGGGAAACGGAGGAGCTGCTATTGCACCACGGGGTGGTGGTTTGGGCGTGAAGGGCAACAGCGAAGAAGAGGGCGGACGCCGTGAGGAGGTGGGATGGCATGGGTGGCTCGGTGACGGGCGTGAAGGTGGGGAGGTTGCCGGGTGTCCGGGGCGTTCCGCCGTCCGTGGTCCCGACCCAAGCACCTGCCGCAGGGGTCCACTTCGTGAAAGCCTACTGCGTTGTGATCCCCCAAGCAACAAAGGCGGCATACTCGCTCGCGCCGGCCGTGCCTGCCATCCCGAGTTCTCGTGATGGCGCGCCGCGATCGGTGCAACTAACCTTGTGGGTCACACCATCCCGCATGCGCTACGTTCTACCACTCCTCATCGCCGTCCTTTTCACCTGCCACGACACCTGCGCTCAATGGCAGGCCATCGGACCCTTCGGCGGCAACATACACTGCGGACTTACCACTGGCGGTGCATTGCTGGTGGGCACCAAATGCGGCATCTACCGCTCCACGGATGGTGGTGTTTCGTACGCGTCCTGGTCCAGGAGCATGCCATCGGGCACGATCATCTCGCTGGCCGAGAAGAACGGCTTGCTCTACGCGTGCATCTTCGAGAAAGGCGTCTACACCAGCGCCGACGGCGGCATCACCTGGACGCTCACCC
>JBATMK010000131.1:0-6306 GCA_049289815.1 Flavobacteriales bacterium | reverse complement strand
CAATGGCACCTTCGCCGGTACATGCGACTGGGGGCTCGCACAATACGCCCGCTCTTGGATGGGTCGCCGTGACATGAAGCTGGTGTGGGAGATCCGATCGCACGGACCGGCGTACAGCGGCGTGCCGATCACCACCAGTGTGAGCAGTACAGGCCAGAGCGCTGCTTGGACCGATGTGGATGTGGCCGCTGGAGAAGAGATCAAGCAATTGGTGTCGCTCGTCGGCAGTTCCTATCCGCGTTGGCGGGCACGCCTTCGACACCGCTTCAACACCATGATCGATGGGCAGGTGTTCAGCCGCTGGTACTACAGTGGTATCCACGACAAACAGGAAACCAGCATCAAAACCGACCCCATCGGCTGTGGCCCGCTTCCTGTTGAACTCATCCACTTCGAAGGCGCTTGCATGAACGGTGCTGCCGAGCTGACCTGGAGCACAGCGACCGAACACAACAACGCATACTTCACCATCGAGCGCGGCACGGACGGTGTTGTTTGGACCACGATGGCGAGGATCGACGGTGCGGGCGATAGTCAGCAAACGTTCGACTACGCTTATACCGATGGCACCGTTCCGGCAGGATCAACCGTGTACTATCGCTTGAGCCAGACCGACAACAATGGCAACACGGAACATTTCCCACCCATTGCGCTGACCGGATGTACCGGAGTGACCACTGGGGGGATCGCTGCCCACCCGAACCCCACGACCGGAACGATCAACGTACTGGTATACGGGAATGGGCTTACCGGGTCGGCCCGTCTGGAATGCATCGATGGTACCGGTCGTCGGGTGTTGGGTGGAACGGTGGCTCTCGATCAAGCTGAACCCTCCACGGTGCTTGACCTGTCCAACCTGGCCAACGGTGTGTACACGCTGCGATTGCTCAAGGGCGACGACCCCATCGGACAGCCCGTGCGCGTGGTGAAGCAGTGATCGGTCACGAAAGCGATCTTCAACCTGTCCAACCGGCACCGATGCGGATCACCCCAACTCTCCCGCTGATGTTGCTGGGCTCAATGGCAGGAGCCCAGAACACGGACAGCCTGCGCGCCGTCTGGAACGATCCGGGCCGGCCGGATACGGTGCGGTTGCAGGCGATGGAGAATTTGATCTGGGACGCTTACGTGTACGTGCAACCCGACAGCGCTTTCCTGCTTGCCGAAGAAATGGCCACGTTTGCCGAACGAGGTGCGAACCCCGGTTGGCAGGCAAAAGCTTTCGACCTGCAAGCCGCTTCATGGTACATACGCGGCGAAGCAGCCAAGGCGCTGGAATTCTATCAACGCGCATTGGTCATCCACCGCCATACCGGTAACAAGGACGCTGAGGCAGGTTGCGAAGGCAACTTGGGCCTGATGTCCTCGATACTGGGCGATCACACCAAAGCGTTGGCCCATTTGGAACGCGCGCTTGCCTTGGATGAGGAACTCGGGAACCGCAAGGGCATGGCCAATGTCCACCTCTCCCTTGGGCGTTTATGCATGGACCAAGGTGATTACACCTCTGCGGTCGAACACTATAGCGGCAGTCTCAGCCTGGCCGAAGCCGACAGCAATCTTACCGGCATGGCCAATGCGCTGGGCAATCTGGGCATCCTGTCCGCGGAACAACAGGATTATGCCCAAGGCATCGCCTACATGCAGCGGTCCATCGCACTGTTCGAACGCCTTGGTGACAAAAATGGATTCGCCGTGGCCCTGGGCAATCTCGGCGGCATGTACACCGAGCGGGGGGACTACGACAAAGCTCTCGACTGCCAGCAACGCAGGATGTCGATCGCGCAGGAGGTCGGCGATCTCCATGGTGTCGCCGTAGCACTCAATAATATGGCCGAGATCCACGGCAAAAAGAAGGAACATAGGGAAGCCATCGGACTCTTCGATCGCGCTGCGGATATCGCCCGCAGGATCGAAGACCCCTTGACCCTTTCCTATTCACAAGTGGGGCTTGCCTCGGCTTATGCATCACTGGGTGAGCACCGTACAGCCGCGCGTTTCGGCGAGGATGCTCTCAACAACGCACACACCATCGGCAACGTAGTGGCCGAGCGCGATGCCGCCCAAGCTCTGCACCTGGCCTACAAGGAACTGGGCGATGGCGATCGTGCCCTGGCCATGCACGAACGCTATGTGCAATTAAGGGACAGCATCCTGAGCACTGATAACCAGCGCGCGGTGCTGCGCCAGGAATACCAGTACAACTACGACAAGAAGGCGCTGGCCGACAGCCTCGTGCATGAGCAGGAACAGCACGCCGCTGAACTTGCACACCAGGAACAACTGGCCTCTGAGAAGAACCGCCGGAACATGATGGGATTGGGCGGCGGTGCATTGGCGATCATGGCGATCGGGCTCTACACCCGCCTGCGCTACGTGCGCCGCACGCGCGACATCATCAGCCGGGAAAAGGACCGCAGCGAAACCTTGTTGCTCAACATCCTTCCGGCTGAAGTGGCCGAGGAACTCAAGGAAAAGGGCAGTGCCGACGCCAAGCAGTTCGACCAGGCCACCATCCTGTTCACCGACTTCAAGGGATTCACCAGCATCAGCGAAAAACTTTCCCCTGCACAACTGGTTGAAGAACTCAACGTGTGCTTCAAGGCCTTCGACAAGATCATCACCGATCGCGGCATCGAGAAGATAAAGACCATCGGCGATGCCTACATGTGTGCCGGTGGGTTGCCCGATCCAGAGACCTCCTCGCCGGTGGAAGTCGTGCTTGCAGCACTGGAGATGCAGGCCTTCATGGTCGAGCGAAAAGCCCAACGTGATGCGACGGGAACACCCGCTTTCGAAATGCGCGTGGGCATCCATACCGGCCCGGTGGTGGCCGGCATCGTGGGGGTGAAGAAGTTCGCCTACGACATATGGGGCGATACGGTGAACATCGCGAGCCGAATGGAGAGCAGCGGCGAAGTGGGACAGGTGAACATCAGCGAGATCACGTACGCGTTGGTGAAAGCTGAGCCCGGGCTCACCTTCACTGTTCGGGGCAAAGTGCAGGCGAAGGGCAAGGGTGAACTCGAGATGTATTTCGTCAGCTCAGCCCCATCGAAGTCGGCCCCGGAGGCGTGATCACTCAACGATAAAGTGGCATGCGCCAGCCCCTAGCGTCAGCCCTTCCAACACGTACGACCCGGCAACCAGATCTTCGATCACAAGGGGACCATCGTGCTCTTTCACAGCCACATTTCGCACCGCACGCCCGGACAGGTCACGGACGGTGAGCGTGGCGGGCAATGGAATGTCATCCGGTAGCCTGACATGTGCACCGGCCCGCACAGGGTTCGGATACACTTCAATGTGTACCGCATTTGAATTGCGCACGGCGATCACATCGCTCCAGTCCATGCTGCCGTCCAAGTCGATGCTGCGCAGGCGGTAGTAGTTGAGGCCGGGCAATGGTGCCAAGTCATTGGCGGTGTATTGGATCGTCGATGCACTGTTGCCGGCGGCATCCACTTGAAGGACCGGCAGAAAGCCTTCGCCATCGGCGCTCCTTTCGACCACGAAGGACCCGCTGTTCTGTTCTGTGGCCGTAGCCCATTCAAGGATGTTGACATCACCATGGTTCCAGCCTTGGAAACGCAAGAGCTCGATCGGCAATGGAGTGGGTGGGACGCAGGATGCCGTGGTTGCGGTCGAACATGGGGCACATGTCGGTGAGAAGAATCTTCCTTCTGAAGTGGCCGTCCACTGCGTGTTGTTGCGACCGAACACGGTTGTGGCTGCGGTGCCACCATTGTTCTGCAAAGCCTGCACGGCATTGCCATTGTTCCAGGTGGCGCATACCGGCTTGCTGAGTATCAACGATTCGATGCAGTTGGTGCCCTCGTAAAGCACGATCTGGCTACTGTACAACTGGCCGTTGCAGAGGAACATTGGAACGTTCAAATAGCTCACCACGAATCGTCGGCTTGGCGCGGCACCCAGGGTTTGGTAAAAGATGCTGCCGCCAACGTTCGGGTCGATATCCTGCCAGGGATCCAGGACCGCATTGTGCGGGGGGGTCGGTGCAGCATTGGGAACAGCCACTGTTACCCATGGGGAAAAGACCCCCGCGTTGGCCAAGTTGAAGGTGATGTAGTTGTTTGAGGAAATGACGCATTGTGTATAGCTGGTGCCATTGAAGCAGAAGCTGAAACCCATATTGACAACCCCGCTGTGGATGTCATCGCTGAGCGTGAGCGAGGTGCCCGCGTAGGGATCGGCCGAGTAGGGTACGGCTGTTTGGGAATAGCACAAAGGCACGGGGGGAGGAGGGCAGGTAATGGTAAGGGTGTATGCCCCGGCGGACGCTGCGAAGCCATGCACAAGGATCCGGTAATTGGTGCCGGCCGTAGCCAGCCACGTAACCTGTGACCGCAAGCCGCAGAAGTCATCGTTGCCAACCACACAAGCGAGACCGCCGCATGCTCCGGTATATATCCGGATCTGGGTGTCGAAACCACTGGCACACAATGTCGCTGTCGTATTCACACCTGTTCCCACGAACCGGAACCATACCCCCCCTGCCGTGCCATTCGGGACACCGCAGAACGGTGCAACATCGGCGGTCATGGGTGCCAACGTGCTCCCGGACACCGTTGCGCCGCATGCGATCAACGTCGCACCTGCACACAGATCGGATTGCGCCATGCTCGAGGGGCCTGCCAACAATGCCGCAAATGCCGACGCCACGGCTAAGATTTGTTTCATGCAAAAAGGGATGGAGGGGTGGGGAGTGTCGACCAATGCGCTATTTGACCGGACCAAGGTTCCGAGCCAAACTACAGTGGTCCCTTTCCCAAGGCAAGTGGAATACTTCTCCACTGCGAGGCAACCCCAATACGCCTTGTGCGTAGGCCTGCATTCGGACCCCCCGGGGGGGCGTTGGTCCGGATCGGGGGGGCGGAGGCGCCCTGTGTTCGGGGAACGTTTGGGCCAGCGGTTGCCGCTATGTGCCAGCATATGCCAGCATGACAACATGCGAACAACCGCAGGAAGTTCGTCCAATGAAAGATGAACCGCCGGTCCGTGCTTACTCGACCACGAAACGGACGCCCCCTCCGGTACCTTGAGCTTGCAGCACATACGAACCGGGGACCAAGCCCTCGATCCGGATCGCTTGCCCGGGGTGTTCAGCCTCGATCGTGCGCACCAAGCGACCGGAAAGGTCGCGCACTACAAGCGTGGCGGGATACAGCATGTCTTCGGTCAGGAGCACTTGCGCCCCGGCCTGCGATGGGTTCGGGTAGATCACCATGCTATCGTCGGACTCGTCGTTGTCCACGGCGATCACATCGCTCAGTTCCTCAGCCCCGTCCAGGTCCGTGGTACGCAAACGGTAGTAATTGATGCCGCGCAAGGGGGCCGGGTCACTGGCGCTGTAGTTGATCGTGGTACCGCTGTTGCCCGCCGCATCCAACTGAAGGATCGGGGTGAACTGCTCCCCGTTCTCGCTGCGCTCCACAATGAAGAATTCGGTCTCTTGTTCACTCGCCGTGGCCCATTCCAGGATGTTCACCACCCCATGCCTGCGGCCATCGAAACGCAACAGTTCCACAGGTAGCGAGAAGAAAACGCACGCCGCTGTGGTGGCCGTGGAGCACGGAGCGCAGGTGGGCGCGAAGTAGCGTCCCTCCGATGTGGCGGTCCACTGGGTATTGTTGCGGCCTAAGACGGCCACCGCAGCACTCCCGACCGAGTTCTGCAGACCCTGCACGGCAAGGCCACCATTCCACGTGGTGCATACAGGCTTGTTCAGCAGCAACGACTGCAAACAATTGCTACCTTCATACAGCACGATCTGGCTGTTGTAGATCTGCGAAGTGCACGAGAACATCGGCACGTTCAGATAGCTCACCACGAAGCGACGGTTCGGGGCCGTGCCGGAGGTGGTATAGAAGACACTCCCCCCTGCCGCAGGATTAAGGTCTTGCCAAGGATCCAGAATGCCGTTCTGCGGCCCTACGGGTGTGGCCGAGGGAATGGCAACGGTCGTAAAGGGCGAAAACGTTCCAGCCAATGCCGTATTGAAGGAGATGTAGGTGTTCGAAGAAACCACTGCCTGGGTGTAGGTGGTGCCTTGGAAGCAGAAATTGAAGCCGATCGGCAGCACACCACTGTGAACATCATCGGTAAGAGCCAAGGCTGTTCCCGCATACGGGTCGGCCGCGTATGCTACAGCGGTTTGCGAATAGCACAGCGGAGGAGGAGGGGCGGCACAGGTGATGGTCATGGAAAATGCCCCGTTGGCCGCCGGTCCGTTCCCTTCTATGAAGAAGCGATAATTCGACGCGCTAACCGAAGAGAAGGTCACTT
>JBATMK010000130.1:0-4424 GCA_049289815.1 Flavobacteriales bacterium | reverse complement strand
GGCCAGGACGATATCTGGCGCTTCTACATGCCGGACATGGTCTTCGCGCTGCAAGGCAACGTGTATGACAAGATCACCGGCCAACCGATCCCCGGCGCGAAAGTCAGCGTTGTGGGTACCAACGGTTCCAACTTCAGCGCACTCACCGATGACAACGGCGGCTTCGCCTTCGTCGAGAACGGCAAGGACCGCTACATCAAGGAAGGCGTGAGCTACAGCATCATTGCTGAGAAGGAAGGTTACCTCGTGGTGAAGGACCAGATCACCACGGTGGGCCTCACCGAGAGCACCACCTTCGTGAAGGAGTACTTCCTCCAGCCGACCGACGTTCTCATCCGCCTGCCGGAAGTGCAGTATGCGATCGACTCTTACGAGATCCTGGACGCCGGGAAGGATTCATTGGAGTTCCTGTACAATGTGCTGGTGGACAACCCCACGATCACCATCGAACTGCAGGCCCATACCGATTCGCGCAAGACCCGCAAATACAAAGGCGGCAACCAGGAGTTGTCCCAGTTGCGCGCCCAGAGCTGCGTGAACTACCTCGTGACGAAAGGCATCGACCCCGTGCGCATGACCCCCAAGGGCTACGGTCCCAGCGTGCCGCGTATCACCGACGCGGAGATCGCCAAGATGCCCACGAAGGAGGAGAAGGAAGCAGCCCACCAGAAGAACCGACGTACGGAGATGAAGGTGTTGAGCTACGACTACGTGCCGAAGGAGAGCCAACTGCCACCGACGCCAACACCGCAGAACTAGCTTGAACCTCTTGAAAAAGCACTCCGACTTGTCGGGGTGCTTTTTCTTTTTCCAATGGACCAGAGCCGCTACGAGCAACGAGGGGTGAGCGCAACCAAGGACGATGTGCACAAAGCCATCGCCTCCTTGGACAAGGGCTTGTTCCCAAAGGCGTTCTGCAAAGTGGTGCCCGATCACCTGGCCGGGAGCCCCGAGCACTGTGTTGTGATGCATGCCGACGGGGCGGGAACGAAGAGTTCCCTGGCCTACGCGTATTGGAAGGAGACCGGTGACATCAGTGTTTGGCACGGCATAGCACAGGATGCCGTGGTCATGAACCTGGACGATCTGCTCTGTGTGGGCGCGGTGGACAACATCCTGCTCAGCAGTACGATCGGTCGCAACAAGCGGCTCATTCCGGGTGAAGTGATCAGCGCGATCATCGAGGGAACCGAGTTGTTCCTGGAGAAGATGCGCGCACATGGCATCGGGATCCGAAGTACAGGTGGCGAAACAGCTGATGTAGGCGACCTGGTGAGGACGATCATCGTGGATAGCACGGTGACCTGTCGTATGAGGCGAAGCGAGGTCATCGACAATGCGCGCATCCAGCCAGGTAATGTGGTAGTGGGGCTGGCCAGCTTCGGAAAGGCCAACTATGAGGATAGTTACAATGCTGGTATGGGCAGCAACGGCCTCACCAGCGCAAGGCATGACGTATTTGCCAAGGCGCTTGCAAAGTCCTACCCGGAGACGTACGACCCCGGCACGCCGGAAGCATTGGTGTACAGCGGGGAAGCCCGATTGACGGATCCCTTGAACGGCACTCCGCTGGACTTCGGTAAAGCAGTGCTTTCACCTACCCGTACCTATGCGCCCGTGATCCGCGAAGTGCTTTCGCGGATGCACCGTGATGTGCATGGCATGGTGCATTGCAGTGGCGGTGGCCAGACCAAGGTGCTGCACTTCATCGATAGTGTCCGCGTGGTCAAGGACAACCTCCTCCCAACGCCTCCGCTTTTCACGGCCATCCAGCGCATGAGCGGCACGGACTGGAAGGAGATGTACCGCGTCTTCAACATGGGCCATCGCATGGAACTTTACGTTCCTGAAGCCAGGGCAGCGGAGATCGTTGCGATCAGCGAAGGTTTCGGGATCGAGGCACGGGTCGTGGGGTGCGTGGAAACGGCCACGAACAAGGAGGTGGTGGTGAAGAGCGAGCACGGCGAATACAGCTACACCTGAGATGAGCGATCTGCTGGAAAAGCTGCGCGCGGTGCACGAACGCCGGGCCGAAGTGGAGAAGAGCCTTGCCGACCCGAGTGTCATTTCCGATCAGAAGCGCTTCGCGGAACTGAGCCGCAACTACAAGGAACTGGAACCTATCGATGACGCCTTCAAGCGTTATGTGAAGCTGACCGGAGAAATAGCTGGAGCGCAGGAAATGCTGCGCACGGAAAAGGACACTGACGTGCTGCAAATGGTGCGTGAGGAACACGACGCCCTGTGTGCCCAAGTGGAAGCGATGGAGGAGGAAGTGCGTGTGCTGTTGGTGCCCAAAGACCCGAACGACGCGCGCAACTGCACCATGGAGATCCGCGCTGGCACTGGTGGTGATGAAGCGAGCATTTTCGCCGGCGATCTCTACCGCATGTACACCCGTTACTGCGAGCGCCTGGGCTGGAAGGTGGAAGTCGCGGACACCAGCGAAGGCAGCGCTGGTGGCTTCAAGGAAGTGATCATCAACGTTACCGGTGTAGGCGCCTACGGCATGCTGAAGTACGAAGCAGGTGTGCACCGCGTGCAACGCGTGCCCCAGACAGAAGCCCAAGGGCGCGTGCACACGAGTGCGGCCACGGTAACGGTGTTGCCGGAAGCGGAGGAGTTCGACGTGGATCTGAAGGAGAGTGACGTGAAGATGGAGACCTCGCGAAGCGGTGGCGCCGGTGGCCAGAACGTGAACAAGGTGGAAACCAAGGTGCGCCTCACGCATATCCCCACGGGTATCGTGGTGATGTGCCAGACCGATCGCAGCCAACTCGGCAACCGTTTGAAGGCAATGCAGATGTTGCGGACCAAACTTTACGACGAAGGCTTGCGCAAGATCCACGAGGCGGAATCGCAACACCGCAAAAGCCAGGTGAGCAGCGGCGACCGCAGTGCCAAGATCCGCACGTACAACTACCCGCAGAGCCGTGTCACCGACCACCGCATCGACTTCACCAGCCACGCCTTGCCGGCGATCATGAACGGCGCACTGGATGAATTGGTGGATGCTCTCCAGATGGCAGACCGTGCGGAGAAACTCAAGGAAAGCAGCAACGCATGACACGCGCGGAACTTGTCTCCGTCATCAAACGCAAGCGCAGCCTGCTCTGCGTAGGACTGGATACGGAAGCGCACTTGGTGCCTGCACAGTTCCAGGCTGAAGAGGATCCCGTGCTCGCCTTCAACAAGGCGATCGTTGATGCCACACATCATATCGCGGTAGCCTACAAGTTGAACCTGGCTTTCTACGAGGCGCTCGGCGTAGCCGGTTGGACGAGCCTGGAGCGCACGGTTGAGGCGATCCGCGCCAAAGGCGACTGCTTCATCATTGCCGATGCCAAGCGCGGCGACATCGGGAACACTGCGCGCAAGTATGCGGAAGCTTTCTTCGATACCCTCGGTTTCGATGCCGTTACGATCTCGCCGTATATGGGCAACGACAGTGTTACCCCTTTCCTCGGCCGCAAAGGCAAATGGGCCATCGTGCTTGGGGTTACAAGCAACGAGGGCGCCATGGATTTCCAGTTCCTGCCGGTGGACAAAGAGCAGCATCGTCTGTTCGAACGGGTGATGACCAAAGTCGCGGAATGGGGATCGCCGGCCGATACCATGTTCGTGGTGGGTGCAACGCGCACCGATGTATTGGTGCAAGCGCGAGCTGCTGCGCCGGAACATTTCTTCCTGGTACCCGGCGTCGGGGCGCAAGGCGGGGATCTGAACGCCGTCATGGGAACATGTATGACCGCGGACGGTGGCTTGCTCATCAACAGCTCGCGGGCGATCATTTACGCCAGCAAGGGCCATGATGCGGCCCAAGCTGCTGGGGCAGTTGCGCGGGAGGTGCAACGGCAAATGGAGGCCGCATTACGGAAGTTCGGGGTGATCACCTGAACGGTATAATTGATCCCATCGTTCGCCATATTGGCAAGGATGGACCCGACGAATTTCCCGTCAACACTGGCCGAGCCGCCACGCTTGTCCTCATTCCCACATTCAGAGGATCTGTTGCAGTTCATCTGGGAGCAACAACTTTTTGCGCATGAAGTGCTGCGCACAATTGAAGGGCATTCCTTGGAGATCGTGAAGCCCGGCCGGTTGCAGACCGACTCCGGTCCGGACTTCCAGGATGGGCGCATCCGCCTCGATGATCAGTTGCTGGTGGGCAACATCGAGATCCATGTGCATGCCAGCGAGTGGTTCCTCCATCGGCATCACGAAGACCCGGCGTATGACAACGTCATCCTGCATGTCGTTCACATGCACGACATGGATGTGCGGACCAGCAAGGGCGGGCGCGTTCCGACACTCGCCCTTGGCGACCGCATCAGCACGGATAGACTTGCCACCTACGAGCACCTCATGCGGAACAAGGCATGGGTACCATGCGCCAACAGTATCGCCCACGTTGATCGCCAGCG
>JBATMK010000129.1:0-15202 GCA_049289815.1 Flavobacteriales bacterium | reverse complement strand
CCCGTTGGAAGTACACCCGGTCAGTGACATCGGGAAATACGAGGAGAGCATGAAGGTACCGGGCGGATACTCGTTCATGATGATCAGCCCCGTACAGTTCATTGTTGATGGCTTCATTACCCAGATGCCACGCTTGGATGTGTGGTTACCGTGGAAGACATCCATCTACCGCGACAACGTGGAGCGCTTCCAACGCACCTTGGGCCATGTGCTTCTGGATGTCTCCACCCGCACGATGAACTGGGATAAAACGAAGAGCTTCGGAAAGAAGGAAACGGAGGGCGAAATACTACCGTACCTCTACTCCGAAGCCGAGATCCGCAACTGGACACCACAGTTGATCGCCCATGGCCTGAAACTGCTCTCGGACAACCTCGTGAGCGGAAAGCGCATGCTCATGTTCAACAACATCTGGGAAGAAGCCGACTACAGGGCGGCACGCACCGACTCGCTCTTCGTGCGCGGCGATATGATGGAGACATGGGATATCGACAAGGTGAAATGGTGGCACGTGGTCCAAAAAGACAAGGACCTCATGTTCACCTGTCCGCACGATCTGCGCGTGTTGACCGCCGATGAGCTTGAAGCGAAACTGGCTTCGGGTGATCGCTTCCAATACGTAACGGCCATCAGGTCAGGAAGCTCCCAGATCATCACTGTACAGAACAGTACGGATGGAAGTGTGATCTACATGGACAAGGATTACCACCTACAGAGCGAGAAGATGTTCAAGCGATTGTGCGTGCGGGAGAAGCTCTGAAGCAGACCTGGCGCGCTTGGTCCGGACCTTCACTCGCGCCCGCTCGGCTGTCTCTTTGCACGCGCTCGTGAACGCTTGCGTTTCGGTCCAGGGCCTCTGGCCCGCCGGGACAAGTCGAGCCTCCCTTAAGCGGATAGAGGCTATCGGCCGAGCCGACACTGCAGATGACGTCAGCCTTCTACTTTACACCCATGGGATCCTTCGCACGCTCTGTACCGGCATTGTCCGCACTGTTGGTCTCGTACTTCGTCATGGCAGAGCCGATGGCTCCGCCCTTGTCCGGCGGTGCCGATAATCAACTGCTTGCGGAAGTGAACAACGGCAAGCGCAGCGTTGGTGCAAGAGGCTTCGAGGAGAACAAGGGACAGGTGCGGACCGCCGATGGCGCGCCCGCAGCCTTCGTGAAGTATCGGCTGGCCCAAGGGAACACGAGCATCTTCCTGCTCGGCAATGGCATTGCTTATCAGTTCAACCGCATGCACTACCCCGAGGGCTATAAGGAGTTGCTGCATGATCGCCAGCGAGATCCTCAGCAGGAAGAACGGATCAATGCGTTGAGCGCGCAAGTGCAACTGGAAACCTTCCGCATGGACATGGTTCTGGTGGGCGCCGGTCCCGATCCAGTGATCACCACGGAAGGTTGCAGCACCGACCGAACGAACTACTACAACCATGATGCACTGGACGTGCATAATTACTCGCGCATCACTTACCACAGCATTTACCCCGGCATCGATTGGGTGATGTACACCACCGATAAGGGCTTGAAATACGACTTCGTGGTGCATCCCGGCGCGGACCCATCGCTGATCCAGTTGCACTTCACCGATCACGAAGACCTGCGGTTGGACACTGAAGGGCGTTTGATCCATGGCAACCGCATGGGCAGGTTCATTGAGGAGCGCCCGGTGAGTTACCAGGACGGGAATGCAGTTGCCACCCACTTCCTACTGGAGGAGGATCAGCTCACGTTCGTGGTGGCCGACCACGACCGGGGACGTACGCTCATCATCGACCCGGATCGGGCCTGGGGTACCTATTATGGATCCGAAGAGGACGAGATCGGCTGGTCGTGCGCGACGGATGCAACCGGGAACGTGTATTTGGCCGGTGAAACAAGGTCCGGTACCAGTATTGCCAGTGGTGGGCACCAGAACACGTTCGCAGGCTTCGTGGACGCCTTCCTGGTGAAGTTCGACGCTGATGGCACCCGGCTGTGGGCCACGTACTACGGCGGACCCGATGCCGAAGTGCATAACCATTGCACCGTGGATGCAGCCGACAATGTCTACCTCGTTGGCTGCACAGGCTCAACTACCGGGATCGCGAGTGGGGGTTTGCAGGACAATATCAACGGTGGTGGTGACTTTTTCGTGGCCAAGTTCGATCCCGATGGCACCCGACTTTGGGCTACCTACTGCGGTGGAAACGGCGGGGAGAACATGGGTGATTGCAGAACGGATCCATTGGGGAACCTGTATGTGTCGGGGAGTACCACCTCCACCGCCGGGCTTCCGGGCGGTGGTCAACAGAATACCTATGGCGGCGGAGTGTGGGATGGTGTTCTGGTAAAACTCGATCCCGACGGCGCACCGCTCTGGAGCACATACTATGGAGGACCCGGCGATGACCTTGGGTACGCGTGTGCAACGGATCCCTTTGGTAATGTTTGTCTGGCGGGCTCGACCATGTCCACGAACAACATTTCGGATGGCGGGCACCAGAACACCTTCGGTGGTGCATTGGATAGTTACGTTGTGAAATTCGACTCCGACGGAGATCGCCTGTGGGCTACCTATTACGGTGGGCCGGGAATGGAGGGCAGCTACGCCTGTGATTTCGACAATGACGGGAATCTCTATCTGTCAGGGGAGACAAGTTCCACAACGAACATTGCGAGCAATGGGCACCAGAACGCCCTTGGGAACGGTATGGGTAATTGGGATGCCTTCCTTGTAAAGTTCGACCCCGCGGGTATCCGGTTATGGGGTACTTACTACGGCGGGACCGACGGTGACGCTGGATACTACTGCCGAGTTACGTTGAGCGGAGGCGTGTTGCTCTCCGGTATGACCTCTTCACCCAATGCAATTGCAAGCAATGGATTCCAGAACACTTGGTCGGCGTGGGCCGATGCTTTCCTTGCGGAATTCGATCCGAACGGTACCCGGATCCATGGGACATACTTAGGTGGCGACGGGAGCGAGATGGGCTACTCGTGCGCAATGGACCCAACAGGTGCCATCTACTTGGCGGGCTCAACGAATTCAACCAACAACATCTCCGAGGATGGCCACCAGAACATTTATGCTGCGGGCGTGAACTATTTGATGGACGCCTTTCTCGTAAAGTTCGGTCAAGGGGGTGGTGAGGCTGCGATCGATCCTCCTGAGATCGGTGAAGCCGAGTTGTTCCCGAACCCGACCAACGGCTTGATCACGATCCCGACCTCCCGGTCCGGACAGCACTATGCTATCACTGATGCGACCGGAAGGACGATCCTTCATGGCGCGCTTTTCAAGGGCAACACTGTTGTGGATCTTACAGCGCAACGTGCTGGTTTGTACCTGCTGTTGATGAGCGATCAAGATCACGTGGAGGTGATACGTGTTGTGAAGAATGAGTAGCGGTCCATTCCTCTGACGCACTTCGGTATCCCTTAGCGCCCCACGTTCGGGTCCACGCGAATGCGTCTTCGGTCCATGGCCTCTGGCCCGCCGGGACAAGTCTTATGGATCAACAACAAGACGGGGCAGAGCCCCTGGTTGAGAAACGCATTCGCAAAAAGCCTAGCGCGTGCGGGTCTTGGTCCTGCGAAGATCACAATGCACGCAAAGCCGCCTCGAACTGGGCCAGCGTAGTGGCTTGGTAGGGGAGGCTCGGCGCAAGCCCGGCGGCGATGGTGATGTTCGTGAACGACGAGTAATACTGCCCCTCCTCCACTTCAGCAAGGGAAACGATGACGGCATCAACGCCAATGGGGAGATCGTCGAAGTGGTGGAAAGTTCCTCCGACCAATCCCGACCGCCTGACAGCGGTGTTATACGCGGGTACCACCACCCACACGTCGGCGTTGTTATAGTCGATCCCCGGAGGCGTCGTGATATTGAAGGCCGCTGTCGCCCCCGGCTGAAAGGTGCCGCAACCGACCCACCCGAGGGTGTTGATGGTGAACGTGTAGTAGAACCAATCCCCTTCGCCGAACGCCTCCAGGATGCTGTCCGGCACCACGTGAGCGGTGTCGTCCGAGGTGGCCCAGATCAAGTCGCTCGTGTACGAGGCCACCTGTGTACTGTAGCAGGTGCGCATGCCGGCATCCGGCTCGCTGCCGGGCAGCAGCACGGTGGCCCTGTTCGGCACGATCCCGACTTCCACATTGTTCAGGTCTGCGGTGATCTTCAGTTCGCCACCGCTCTTGAGCAGTTGCCGCGTGCCGCTGTTGTCGCCAATGGAGGTCTTGTCCACAAGGACCATATCCGCAGCGTCAAGCACCCGTAATACCCTCACCCGTACTACACCGAACACGGGTCCCCCTGAACTGGCGAACGCCACTGGGTCGAAGACGATCTTCGCATGCCCGCCCAGCTCCAAGGTGCCGCCGGTTGCCGCGTCCACCCAGAACGTATCCGTGGCCATCTGTGCCTTCGCAGCGTGCCATGCAGACAGCGGGTGTGTGAAGTAACCCGGGAATGGATGCCCTGGCGAACCCTCCTCCTTTTTGCACCCGCTTGCCAAGGCCAGCACAGTGAATGTGTACCAGATAGGGGCTGCCCTTTTCATGACAAGGATCCTTGGCCAGTGTTGCACATCGTTCAGACGCGGCAGCAACAAACTTCGCTGTTCCTTAGCAAGGTAGTACAGCCCGCACCCGCCCGGCTGGGCCTTCACTCCGCACAAGCTCGGCTGCACGCACTGACCAATGCGGTGCTGGCGAAACATGTGATCGTTGACCGGGCCGTATTTTGCACCCCGCACATGAAAGCACTGAACACGCTGTGGCTGCTGATGGCCTGCATGCCGGCGCGAGCCCAGGTGCAGGTGGAGGAGCATTATTTCGCCGATCACGAAGTGGCCGAAGGAGGCAAGGTGCGCGATCACCTGGTGATCGATGGGGACATCGTCGTTGCGGGAAGCGCGTTCGATACATCGCCCTTCGCACCCTCGATCGTCCGTCTGGACACCCTCGGCAACGTGGTGTGGACCACGACCACCAACGACACCTCGACCTATGCGGTGCAGATGGTGGTGGAGAAGATCATGCTGGGATCGGACAGCTTCATCTACGCGTCGTGCGCCCAGCAGGTCTATAACCCCTTGCAGGAGATCTGGAAGGTGGATCCCGCCTCCGGTGCCATCGTCTGGAAGGTGGCCTTCACCACGTTCAACGCGGTGGAACACCTGCTGGACGTGGACAGCACCACGATCGCCATCGGGCATGCGAGCGACTACAACAGCAGCACGTACGCCACCCATCTCGCCTTCCTGGACAAGAGCACCGGAGCGATGACCAGCACGCACTACCTGGGTGAGCGGCCCTGGGCCAGGAGGCCCTTCGCGATGGCGGCGGATGGAGCGGGTTACATCTATTACACCCTCGTGGACACCGTGTACAAGGTGGCGGTGACCGATCCGGACAGCATCCTGTGGCAGAACGCGTACGCGCCGGCGGAGGTTAGCACCTATGGCCACATCCACCTCGACGACACCAGCGTGTTCCTCTTCGGTGCGCGCATCGGATTGTACCGGGCGCGCATCCTGTCCGTTGATCCCGCCGATGGATCAATGAACTGGTGGCTGGACCCGGGCATCCCCGAAGTGTACTTCAGTGATATAGTGGACCGCAACGGCTCGCTCTATTCCACCTGGCGGCATGCGCTCACAGGTGGCGGTTCGTATGCGTGGTATACCAACCGGGTGGACAAAGCCACGGGCACCTCGATCTGGACGAACAACCCCTTCCTGGCGTATACCCCACGCGCCGCACTTTCCATGGACATCGACAGCGCCGGGGATCTGTACCTCACCGGGTACAGGGCTGATCCGGACGGTGGGAACTGGGGCATCGCCAAGTTTGAAGGCGCGACCGGCAACACACTTTTGGACACGGTGATCACTTTGTTCCCGGACGAGAACGACGGTGCGAGCTGCGGGGTGGCCACCTGCATGATCGGTGATCAACCTTTCTTCGTCGGTGACCTGTGGACCTCGGGCCAGGGCAATTACCAGCTCTCGACACCCTACCTGGTGAAGCTGGATCCCACCACCCATGCATTCGTGCGGATGACAGCTTTTGGTGGTGGCTACAAGTTCCCCTCATGGACGGTGGCCATGAGTGCCACGCTGGACGACCGGCTGGTGGTGTTGAAGCAGGAAGGCCTCAGTTGTGTGGTGGAGAAATACGGGCCCGACAGCACGCTGATGTGGAGGCGCCCCCTGCGGCGTGGATATGCCTTGCTGGGCGATGCGCTGGAGGTGGACGATCTGGGCCGCACGGTCGTGGCGGCGCAGAGCAGGCAGAGCGATGATGAGGATCCTTTCTATTCGAACGAGACCGACAGCATCCACCTCTTCCGGCTGAGCGCCTTGGGCAGCGTCATCGCCGAGAGCGCCTTTGCTGTGGAGCTCCCGAACGTGGATGCGGTGCAGGTGGTGACCGATGCACCGGGGAACGATCTGTTCGTGCTCTATCGCAAGGGTACCGGGCTGTACGCGCGACGCTTTTCGGGCAGCACGTTCTCCGCAGAGACGAACCTGAACGTCAATTATGCGAACACGACGGGCGAAGGCCGGTATGCACGCGAACGGCCGGGCACAGCATTCCACCTGATCGCAAAGGCTGGCACGGCCAGTGTGAAAGTGTACGCGATCAACAAAACCACATTGGTGAAGACGGTCCTCGACACCCTCTCCTTCGCCAGCTATGTCGCCGACGTGGCCCCCGCTGGTGGCAACCGTTCGCTGCTGGCAGGCAGTGGCAGTTCAAAGGACATGCTCGTGCTCTATGACCATTCTACGCTGGATACGGTGTGGATGCGTCGCTACGATACCGGTGCACGTCTGCATGGCGCGGTGGTCAGCGATGATGGATCGACGGCCTACGGCTTCGGTCTGCGGAGCAGTGCGCCATATGGGGCGACGTTGCGTTCGGTGGACATGGCCGATGGCACTTCGAACTGGATGCACCTGCGCAATGGGGCGTGGTTCGACAATGCCGCGCTCGGCGCGGCATATGACGCAGTGCACGACGTCGTGGCCTTCACCGGCTACGTTTCCGACGACAGCATTCCGCAGGTGAGGAGCGCATTCCTGGATGTGCTGGATGTGGCTGGCGTGCCGCAGTTCGGCGAGCTGTACGACGGTAGCTGGCCGGCTGAAGGAAAAGGCCTCTGCATGGCCTATGTGCCCAATGACGATGTCTGGCTCGGTGGGTACAAAGGTCAGCCCGGTTTCGGCGAGCCTGGTTTCCTGTTCCGGCTGATCAACAGCATGCCGCTCGGCAACGACGCTCCGTCCGGGACCGGTTCCCCCGACCTGGGGGCCTTCCCGAACCCGTTCACCAACGACCTTGTCGTCCAGTGGAACGGCGCCACGACCTCCGCAGCCCAGTTGCGGATCCTTGGGGTGGATGGACGGAGCATTGCCCGGCCGATCACGGCCACCGGGTCGCAAGGTGTGCATCAATGGCACATCGACATGGCCGGCATGCAGGGATGTTACCTGATCGAATTGAAGGTGGACGGCCGGGTCTACGTGGCCAGGGTGATCGGCGTGGAGTGACCCGGCTTCTTTTGCTTGGCTTGCGCCCGCGTCGCCCCATCCTCCGTTCGCGCGAGCGCCTGCCTGCTGCAGACAGCCCCCCGAACCCGCTCAGCTGCTCTCTTTGCACGCGCACGAGTACACACGAATGAGGTTCGGTCCAGGGCCTCTGGCCCGCCGGGACAAGTCTTGTGCGACAATAAGAAGGTGGGGCAGAGCCGCTAGTTGAGAAGCGCATTCGGTAAACAGCCGTGCGCATGCAGGCCAAGTTGCCCTGACCATCAACCGGTCAAGACCAATAACCGACCCTGCGGCGGAACAGCTCGCCGCGCAATTCGTTCTTCAAACAGCCCGACCATTCCTTGATCCGGTTTTTGTTGCGCTCGGAGAACCGGAGCACGATGACCTTCTCCTGTGCACTACCCTGTGGTCGGGCCGTCACCGTGATGGAATCAACTTCAGTGCTTGCAAGCCCTGTGAGCGTGGTGTCATCGAGCGGATAGAACGCCAGCGACTGTCCCTTGATGCCGGGATAGAGGGCCAAGCTGGCCGCGGAGAGCGTGCTCCCGTTGGAAAGATGGAAAACCAGCGGCGCACCTTCCTTGATGTCGAGCGGGACCTCGAACTGTTGATGTTCCATCCATAGATAGAAGTAGGGCTGGCCACCGGCTTTCACCAAGCTGCTGTACACCACCAGGTGGAACGGGATCTCGTACACGCTGGAGGGCTTGGTGGTATAGGTGATGTTCGCCGGCCGGGTGAACTGGTGCTTGATGCGGAGCATCTTCGAGAGCCAGCCGATATTTCCCGGGTTGCACTGGCCGTTCGCTTGGAGGGCTGGAGCATGAAGCACTGCGAGCAGCAGCGCGACCTTGAGGGTCTTCATGTGGAGAAGGGTTGGTGGGTTGGAAACGAAACTATCCATCTGAGCATCATGCATTCCCCCGTAACCGCCCGTCTACAGTGTGCGGGCGGGCACTGCCTCACCCGCGCACCCGATCGGCTGTAGCACTCGGGCAGCCCCGCACCCGCTCGGCTGTCTCTTTGCACGCGCTCGGGTCCACCCTTGCGCTTTCGGTCCAGGGCCTCTAGGCCGCCTAATGCACCACCACCAAGCGCGGCCCGCCGATGACTTCCGTACCGGTACGCAGTTGGTAGAGGTAGGTGCCAGCAGCCAGCATGGATGTGCTCACGTGCACACGGTCGGTGCTGTTGTCCACGGGCAGGAGCATGACTTGCTGGCCGCGCGTGTCGTAGAAAACAAGATCGCCGGTGGTTGTTCCTTGCGGTAGTTGGTACACCACTTCGGCACCTTCGTTCGCCGGGTTGGGAAAGAGGAGGAGTTCTGTTCCGGGTGGTGCTATCTGATCTCCACCGCCTCCAGTGATGAGGGATCCATCGCATTCGGGACAAGGGAATTGTCCGGGGAGGTTATAGACCGTTACACCACCTGCCGTGTTGATCGCCAGTTGTGGACCGTTGGCCGTAGGATAAACAGGCGCCTTGTAATATCCCTCAAGCCCTCCACCTATGGTAACGCCCCCTGGATGCTGCTCCAGCAGCAGTGTCCCGTCCTCACGGTAAATTCTCACACTATGTTGGAAGCCGGAGTCCGGATGGATGTACCAAACCATGAATTCGATCGTGCTGGGGTCAGTGTCGAAGAGATCCTCCGTGATGTAGAAGACACTCCAGGTTGCAGTAGTGTCCGGTGATGGGACCGGGAAGGCTGCATAGAGAGATAGGTCGCTATTGTAGATGCGTATGCTGTCGTTTCCGCCCCAAGAATCCAGACCCGCGACAAGTTTGACGCCTGCGCTGCGCAGCGATGTCAACACGCTGAAATTCTCCAATGTGCCCACTGAGGTGATCTGTGCACTCGCGGCAAGTGTGAGCGTCATTGCGACTATGCCTTGGGCGATGCCGAGCGAAATGGGTTTCATGATCAGTCGGGAGTGAGGTGAGAGACGAAGGTGCGGACAATGGACTGCGGCCCGACCATGAACGCTGCCCCACCCGCTCGGCCATCCCATTGCATGCGCTCGCATCCACGCTTGCGCTTTCGGCCCGTGGTAGGTCTCCGGGACCTATACTTGTATGAACCCCCCGACCCCCATGAAAAGCACATCAGCTATTACGACCCTCCTGGTTTTGACCTGTCTGTTCACGGCATGCGGCAAACAGTCGCAGTCCACGAGTGTCGAATACAAGGCCCTCACCTTGGAACAAATGGATGATATGATGACCAAAGCCGACACGGTCATCGACCTCGGTAAGGCTGTCGTGGAGGAAATGGATGTACCGGACAGCGCCGGCGCCATGATGGTGCACGTAACTCGAACCACCCAGGAGTTCCAGATCGTCATGCCGGGGGATATGGCCATCGGCCGGCAATCGCGGCCCGGTGAAACCAGCTCAAGCACGATCACCATCGGCGGCATCACCTGCACGATGACCTGTGACAGCAAGAACAACGGTGAGCGCTGTGAGATCATTGGTTGCAGCCCTATCGGCAGTAAGAAAGGATGTAGCACCGGCTCTTGCAGCGGCGGCTGCTCAACGGTGAGTTGTATCCGCACCGGAAGGGGAACGCAGGTTACCACGGTCATTCTCTGACCCCTTCACGTACCTGGGGCAACCGGGCCGCTTCAGCGTGGAGCACTTCGCGCCCGGACTTTATGTGATCCTGGCGGAGCAGGGCAACGAGCACTTGCGAACGCACTTCGTGCGACAGTGATCTGCGCGCGCTCTGGCCCCCCGTGCGGGCTCGTTCATGCATGCGCACGATCATCTTTGTACATCTACACGATGTCATCCATGCAGCGCACCCTGTTGCCCATCGGTCTTCTGCTCTGCCTGCAACCCGCAGTGATCGCACAAGATGTTCTGGAGCACTGGTGGGTGCCCAACGGACCGGTGAACGCGCTCGCGGTGGACGCGCAGAGCAATACCGTTTACATCGGTGGTGAATTCACGCGGGTGGGCTACAACGCGCCTTTCGGCAGCTTCGTGGACAACAACCTCGGCGATCCCCAGTTCACGCTCACGCGGTTCAACCTGGATGTGGATGCGTGCATTGCGGATGGTATGGGCGGCTGGTACGTGGGAGGCGACTTCACCGACGTGGGCGGCGTGCCGCGCGAGGGACTTGCGCGCGTGAACGCCGATGGCACATTGCATCCATGGGCGCCCGCGCTCACCGGCGATGTGTCGGTGATGGTGCTCGATGGCGGGCAGCTCTTCGTGGGTGGCGACTTCAGCAGCATTGGCGGGCAGCCTTATGCGGACATCGCCGTGCTCGATACCATCACCGGTGCGGCCATGGCGTGGGATGCGGATGGCACCGGTACGGTGCGCTCCATCGTGGTTACGCCCAGCATCGTATACGTGGCCGGTGGTTTCGTGAGCATCGGCGGCCAGACGCGCTCGAACTTGGCAGCGCTCGACCGCAGCAGCGCCGCGGTCCTGCCGTGGACGCCCAACCCGAACAACAATGTGTACAGCATCGCATTGGCCGGTGGTTCGATGTATGTGGCCGGCGAGTTCAGCAGCATCGGCGGCGAACTCCGCTATAAGCTGGGCGCCGTGTCCACCGCAACGGGCCTGGCCACCGCTTGGGAGCCCGGAACCAGTGATCGCGTGAACAAGATGGTGATCCATGGCGGGCTCCTTTATGTGTGCGGCGCGTTCACCAACATCGGTGGTGGTTTCCATGGCCGCCTGGCCGCGATCGATACCGCCACGGCATTGGCCACGGCGTGGGACCCCGATGCGGACGATGAGGTGTTCGATATCGTCGTCGATGGCAACACCGTGTACGCCGGTGGAACCTTCAGCACCATGGAAGGGGAGCCCCGCGCGAACGTGGCCGCCGTGGACGCCACAACGGGCCAGACCACGGCGTGGGATCCCGATGCGGACGATGAGGTGCACGCGATCGCACCCAGCGGAAGCATCGTCCTGGTCGGGGGATGGCACCGGGTGATCGGTGGTGTTGCGCGCATGTCCATGGTCGCGCTTGACATGTCCAGCGGCATGGCCACAGCGTGGGATCCGCCGCCGGTGGATGGCTGGGTGCAGGATCTTGCTGTGAAGGACCAACAGGTATACGTCGGCGGCTATTTTGAGAACATCGGTAGCCAGCCTCGGCACTACCTCGCCGCACTGGATAAGACGACCGCGGCCCTGTTGCCTTGGGCGCCGTTGGTTTCCGGCGGCGAAGTGGCCGACATCGATGCCAACGGAACGCAGGTCTTTTTCGCGGGCAGCTTCGGCACGGTGAACGGGCAAGTGCGGGCCAAGGTTGCGGCCGTGGACCCGCTGAGCGGTGCGCTCTCATCGTGGGACGCTGGATCCGATGGATCAGTAAGGGATGTGCTCGTGGCTGAACAGCGTGTCTTCGTCGGAGGCAACTTCGAGAACATTGGTGGCCAACCGCGCAGTTACGCCGCCATGCTGGATGGGACAACGGGTGCGGCTGCCCCGCTGATCCTCGATGCCGACCAAGAAGTCTTCGCGCTCGCATTGGCGGACTCGATGCTGTACATGGGCGGTTGGTTCGAGGAGGTCGGTGGCGTGCCAGCGCAGAGCATGGCACGGGTTGATACGACCACCGGTGCGGTCACCGCCATTGGTCAATTGATGTACGGCATCGAGGATATCGCCATCCGGAACGATTCGGTCTACGTCGGCAGCCTATGGCCCGGGCTCGGTGGCGACCGCTTCCTCATCCAGCTGGACAGCGCGGGGATCATTACAGCTTGGGATCCCGGTTTGGATTGGGAGGTGAGGAAGGTGGCGGTCGCTGGCGATCTGCTTTTCGTGGCTGGTCATTTCGGAGAAGCCGGTGGTCTGCCGAGGATGGGCTTGGCCGTCTTCGGCTTGTCCGCATTGCCCATGCAGGTGCAGGGCGCGGGCACGGTTGGCAACATCGGGATCTGGCCGCAACCGTATTGCACCGGACCGCTGCACATAAGTCTCGGCCACATGCGTAACGCGATGGCGCATGTCGAACTGATCGACGTGATGGGGCGCATAGTGCTTTCAAGAAGTGATGTGCCGGTGATGCACGGCATGGCGATCATCGATGCGTGTGAGCTGACCGAAGGCACGTACGTCCTGCGGATCACCACAGGTGATCGCGTCCTCTCGCAGAGGATGGTGGTGGCACGGTAGGATGATCATTGCGATCTTGTCGAGCGGATGGGCATGAGGGTCGGCTTGATCGTATTCGTGTGCATGGCAGGTGTGCAAGCATGCCCTGCGCAGAACCTCCACGGCTCCTGGGTAGCGGACACGGAACACTTCTGCATCCAGTTCGACACGGTGATCCACCGCATGGCAATGTGTATTTCCGACGACGACTGGAGGACCGATCGCGTGCGGATCGAGTTCGTGCAACGCGGTCAGGAACTGCTCCTGACCAACTTCGATAACCAGCGCTTGCTCTGGGTGGAGCGGCGCAAGACCATGTTCTCTATCGACGAACTCACCGATTCGACGCTCGCGCTGACCAATACAACACTCGCGATGGACACGAGCGTGGATCATTCCTCCCCTCGGTTGGATGCGTTCATCGCGGAGTGCTTCGGCGCAGGTACGATCCGCTTCCGGCGCTCCGACCGTTCCTGTCTTCAGTACTATTCAAGCCGATCACCCCGGGATCCTCCTGTGCGTTAGGTCGTGTTGCCTGAGCACGCGCTCTGTCGCGTTCCGGTCCAAGCGCGTCTGCGGTCAGTCGGCCTTGATGAAGCTGTAGCCAAGCGAGGCTTGGAACAGGTTGGTGTAGGATTTCACCGTGGCATCGCCGTAAGAGGTGTCTTCGTTCAGCGTGTTGAGCCCGCGCCAGTAGCGGATGCCGAAGTTCACGCCGCTTTTGGCTTCGTAGATCATGCCCACCACGGCACCGATCTCGAATTTCCGCAGGCCATCGGTAACATCGGCGCCCCTCGTGGTCTGATCGAAATCGGAAGTCGTAACGGTGGATGTGTTGCCGTCGGTGACGGTATGCGTGCTGGAGCCGCTGCTCTTCACCTTGCCTCCCATCAACAGGCCGAAGCCCGGCCCCACTTGTACGCCGAACTTTTGGCTGGCTTGGAAGGACAGCAACAAGGGTATTTCCACATAGTTGTACGTGGTCCGGTTGCTCGATTCGCTTCTGTCCGTGATCGTGGTGCCGAACGGACCGTCGGAAGTGGAATTGGAGATGCGGTCTTCCTGGAAGCCGCGCATGGAGAAGAGCACTTCGGGGCGTACGCCCACGTGCTCGGAGATGCTCAATTGCACGTAACCCCCGATGTGGAAACCCACACCGGAGCCTTGGTCCGGCGCTTCGTCGGGTTCGGGATCGATGGAGGTGCTGATAAGGGTGTAGTTGAGGCCGAGCTTGCCGCCGACAAGTGTCTGGCCGGATACGGTAGTGCCTAGGGCGAACGCGCCCAGTGCGAGTAGGATGTGTTTCATGCGAGAGGGATTTGGCCAACGGGTCCACTTACTGTGCCGTTATCGCCCGTCGCGTGCATGCCATCGCGCATATGCGGCTGGGCCTATCCTCGGCGAGTAAGTCCTGCCCCGCCCTTGACCTTCATTGCTGTGATAACCGGGGCAGACTTGGCGGATAAGGGGAAAGATCACCCCGTTCCTGGGTCATCGACCGTGCTCCTGTGAAAGAGGGATACACGGGGCTATTGTATGACAAGTGCCTCGCCTGATAGCCATCGTCTGCCGTCGAGCAGATGAAGGTGGTAAAGGCCTGAGCTGAGTTGCGACAAGGACAGGGTGTGCAAGGTGCAGCCTGAAGGGATGCGTGACTTCAAGACCACACTACCCTGTGCGTTCACCAGGGCAAGACTAAGTTCTTTGCCAAGTGCGATACCGACCGGGAGGCTGATACTGACTTCCACAAGGTCGCTTGCCGGGTTCGGGAAGAACGAAAGTGCGTTGATGAGATCAGTTCGTTGCTCCAAGATGCCGTCGAACGCATCACAGCCGGGCACCAGACAACCCATGCTGTCGGTTTTCACCACCCAGTTGCTTTCGAAACCGGTTTGCACATCGACCGCCTGGCCCACCAGCACAAAGCCCCCATCCGGATGTTGCTGAATATCCACGAAGTAGTTCTCTTCAGTTGTATCCGTTGCGAACACTTGCTGCCACAACAATGTCCCGGATGTATTTGCGCAGATCAGTTGACCCCTGTAGCGTCCGTTGAGGATGGATAAACCTGCGGCCAGGACCTTGCCGCTCGTTGTGATCAGCGGCTTGCTGTGAAGCCAACTTGATCCGATGGTGGGGACCACGCAATACCATTCGGGCACACCTGAGGTGCTTAAGCGCACCAATGTGGATCGTGAATACGTAGGCCAGTCCCAGCTGTACCCACACGCCACATAATAATCGCTGTCAGGCGCTTGGGCGATGAACCCCCCAAGTTCGTGCCGACTATCGCCGAGCGTGCGCTGCCATTGCACGTTGCCGTCGGCATCGGCCTTTACGATGTGCACGTCGTCATCGTTGAATGACTGATGGCGGATACCGGATACAGCGAATCCGCCGTCCAGCGTTGCGATGCCGTTGCGGCAGAACTCTTGGGAACTCGTGATGTAGCGCGCGCTGTCCGTGATGACCAGCTGCTCGTTGAAACGGACCGCGATGAGATCCTGAGGCGTGCTGCTGTTGCCGAACGCC
>JBATMK010000128.1:0-1594 GCA_049289815.1 Flavobacteriales bacterium | reverse complement strand
CACTGGTGCAGGGCCGTTGGCATTCTGTTTTGAACCTTCTTCGGGCCCATGTGTACGGCTGCGCTGGAAATACCAAACTCCAGTAGCCATGAAGAAGACCATCGTCCTCGGCCTGTCGGCCGCCGCCATCAGCGCAGGCGTAGCAGCGCTGCTCTCGTTCACCACTTCACCCGTCGATACCTCCAAGACCAAGGCCTGCTGCCACAAGCCAGCGGATGCGCAACCCAAAGGCTGCGTGTTCAAGACCGTGTACGAGGGCGAAGGCGTTCACGAGAACATGACGCTGAAGACACCGGAGGAAGTGCTGACCAGCGAGAACCGCGCGTATGACTGGATGAAGACCGCCCAGAACAACGACGGTGGTTTCGCCGCCGGCAATCACGCCAGTCAGAACGTGATGGATCCGCATGCATCGCCCAGCGATCCCGCTACCACGGCAATGGTAGCCATGTCGCTGTTGCGGGCTGGCAGCACACCGGAGAGCGGGCCGTTCGCCAACATCCTGGCACGTTCCACGGAATTCCTGTTGAACGCCGTGGAGAGGAGCGGCGAGAACGCCACGAACATCACGGAACTGCAAGGCACCCAGATCCAGGTGAAGCTGGGCGCCAACATCGATGTAGCCTTGACCAGCCAGTACATCAGCAATTTGATCGGCCGGATGCCGTGCACACATCCGCAGCGCGATCGCTGGATGCGTGCACAGGACAAGTGTGTGCGCAAGATCCAGATGGCGCAGGCCAGCAATGGCGCGGTACAGGGTGGGAGCTGGGCCGGTGTGTTGCAGAGCAGCTTCGCCACCAACGCATTGGAAAGTGCGCAGCACAATGGCGCCGCTGTCGACACGATGGCATTGGACAGAGCCCGCGACTACCAGAAGGCCAACTTCGATGCGAGCACAGGTACCGTGGCTACTGGAGAAGCAGCAGGCGTAACCCTGTATGCGGTGAGCGGCAGCACGCGGAGCAGTGCCAAGGAAGCGCGCAAGGCCGAAGAGGATCTCGCAAAAGCCAAGAAGGACGGCAAGCTTCCGGAAGCTGCACCGGTTACCGTTGACAATCTTCAGCAGGCGGGCTACTCACGCGACGAGGCGGAGAAGATGACAACGGCGTACAACGTGTACAATGCGGCCAAGGTGCAAGCGCAGAGCGATGACGTTACACGCGGCTTCGGCAACAATGGCGGCGAGGAATTCCTCAGCTTCCTTCAGACAGGTGAATCATTGATCATCAACAACGACCAGACCTGGAAGAACTGGTACCAGAACACCACGGCACGACTTGTCGACATCCAGAACAATGACGGTAGCTGGAGCGGTCACCACTGCATCACCAGCCCCGTGTTCTGCACGGCCACCGCACTGCTCATCCTCAGCGTGAACAATGACATCGAAACACTGGTGGCGCAGGGGGCTACGGTGAAGCAGTGATGCGAAGATGTTCGGGATGTGGAAAGTGGTAGGTGCAATGGCACCCTCCACTTTCCACTTTCGATCCGATCAAGGCAACTGTTCCTGACGTGTGTTGGTGGGCACTACGCCGCCGACATTCACCAGGATGGGATCGCGATCGTTCTTTGTGCCGATGTATTTCAC
>JBATMK010000127.1:0-2691 GCA_049289815.1 Flavobacteriales bacterium | reverse complement strand
CTTGTGGCGCACGATGCTGTTGAAGCTGTTGGACTTGGTGCCCGCGCCTTGGACGTTTCGCGACGATCAATGGACCTGCCTTCCTCGCTGGAAGCAACGGATCTGCTGGAGAACGCCTATTACGCCGCAGGCAGGGCGGACAGCGCTTACAGCAGCTTGAAACTCCACGCGGTTCTGCAGGACAGCATCTTCAATTCGGTCGCATTGAGCAAGGTGGAGAACATGCGCTTCGGCCAGCAATTGAAGGAGAAGGAAGAAGCCGTTACGCTGGCAGAAGAAGCCACCGAGCGCTCCCGCAACATCCAGTTCGGCATCATCGCCCTCATCGTCATCACCCTGGGCATCTTCCTGCTCATCTTCAGTCGCACGGCAGTGGTGGGTGCAAAGGCCATCAAGAATCTCTCGCTCATCGCGCTTCTGCTCTTCTTCGAGTTCATCAACCTGCTGCTGCATCCGTTCCTCGATGGCATCACGAACCACTCGCCGATCCTGATGTTGTTGGCCATGGCCGCCATCGCCGGGCTGCTGATCCCGCTGCACCACCGCATGGAGAAGCTGATCACCAACATGCTCGTGAGCAAGAACAACCGTGTGAGGTTGGAGGCGGCGAGGAGAACGATCGAGGAACTGGAAGGCGCGGGAAAGTCAGGGGACACGAGGCAGGATAGTAAGCAGCCACTGACGTGATCGCTGCGTCTATGGCGCAAACCCGGGACTCCATGAGAACAACCCTTACCCACGCACTCTTCTTCTTCCTGCCCGCGCTGGCAAATGCCCAGGGCCTTACGAACGGCCAGGTCTACGACTACGACCCCGGCGATGTATTCCTGACCACGGACTATTGGTGCGCGAACGGCTGCTTCTCCTGTCCGCCCGCCTTGTACGTGCGGGACAGCGTCATCGACAAGCAATTCAACGTCGGTGGTTACCAGGTGCTCTACACGATCCAGCAGCAACGGTACCGAGCTCCTGGTGGCCCGTTCCAAGCGGAAGACACCACGCTGGTCATCGACTTCGGTATCACCGACACCACAGCGTATCCGGAGCACCATGGTGCGGGCGATCCGGGGTTCAATTGCGAAGGGAGCTACGTGCCGACGACAGACACCGTGTTGAGCAATACCCTCTATTGCGGGAGGCTCCATTGGTGGCAGCGCTTCGAGCCGTGCGATACCTGCTTCTGTTTCGGACCGCCTTCGCCGTGGAGCTCACGCTTCGTGCTGGGCTGTGGCGGCCCTTACTGGGACGATAATGCCGACTTCCCCAGCGATGTCTGTTCCGGCGTCGCACTGACCTATTACAACAAGGGTGGTGTGGGATGCGGCAACGATCTCACCATGGGAATGAACAGACCGGAACCTCGTCCATCATTCACCGTGTTCCCCGACCCTGCGGATGACGTGCTCGGCTGGTCCGGTGTTCAAGGTGCCGTACATGTGGAGGTGCATTCCCTGGGCGGTGGTTCCGTGCTGCGCGCTCGTGCGGTTGACAGGATCGATGTGAGCATGCTCAGCCCGGGGCTCTATGCGCTCTGCCTAACAGGCTCCAATGGACGGACCGAGCAGGCGCGCTTCATCAAGCGCTGATCTCTCGCTCCATGGAGTGAGGTGCGATGCATCCGGAGGGCGTGCGCCTAGACGGCCACCCCCACCACACCCTCCAGCGCCGCCTTCGCCTGTTGGATGTTCTTCACGTCCTGAACGCTCACGCGCAGCGTGCCGGCCTTCTCATACACCTTGAATTTCCTAGGTTGTGTCTGCACCGAACGCAGCAATGCAGTGAACGTCTCGCTCTCGAAGAAGCTGTGTTTCTGGTCGGCGATGAAGGTGCCGATGAGTGTGCCCTTCTTCAGCACCATCTTCTCCAGGCCCATCTGTTCGCCCAGCCAGCGCAGGCGGATCGCTTCCATCAGGTCGAGCACTTGCGCGGGGAGCGGGCCGAAGCGGTCGGTGGTGTCCACGCGGAACTTCTCCAGTTCCGCTTCGTTCTTCACATCGTCGAGCCGACGATAAAGCGCCAGGCGTTCTGCCGTCTCGGCCACGTAGCTGTTCGGGATCAGCATGGTGAAGTCCGTTTCCAGGATGCAGTCCTCGCTCCAGTCGCGGCTGGCACCACGTGCGAGCGGGCGCTCCTCGAAGAGTTCCTTGAAGTGCTCGTTCTTCAGTTCGCGCACGGCTTCTTCCAGGATCTTGTGGTAGGTCTCGAAGCCGATGTCGTTGATGAAGCCGCTCTGTTCTGCGCCCAGCAGGTCGCCCGCGCCGCGGATGTCCAGGTCCTTCATGGCGATGTGGATGCCGCTGCCCAGATCGCTGAACTGCTCGATCGCTTGCAGGCGCTTGCGCGACAAGTCGGGGAGGAGGTGCGGGCTCGGTGCGAGCAGATAACAGAACGCCTTCTTGTTGCTGCGGCCCACACGGCCGCGCAGTTGGTGCAGATCGCTGAGCCCGAAGTTCTGCGCCTCATTGACGATGATCGTGTTCGCGTTGGGTATGTCGAGGCCGTTCTCCACGATCGTCGTACAGACCAAGACATCCGTCTGGCCTTCGATGAAGTCGAGCATCACTTCCTCCAGCTTGTGGCCTTCCAACTGGCCATGCCCAACGCCCACGCGCGCGCCGGGCACCAGCTTGCGGATCATGCCGGCCACGAACTCGATGTTCTTCACCTTGTCGTTGATGAAGTAGACCTGGC
>JBATMK010000126.1:0-4259 GCA_049289815.1 Flavobacteriales bacterium | reverse complement strand
TCAGCGGAGACACACCGGACAGTTACGGCAGCATGCTGGAACTGGCGTGGAAGGGTACCAAGCCCGTTAAGCTCGATGGTGGGGGCGAGCGGAAGTTCATCGAGGACGGCGACACGGTGATCATGCGCGGGCATGCGGAGCGCAATGGCGTGCGCATCGGTTTCGGCGAAGTGCAGGCAACGGTCCTACCTGCGTTGTGATGCGGAGCACGGCAGTGTTACTTTGTGGGAAATGGGCAAAGTCGTAGTAGCTCCGCCACCGGGCATCGACCTCGAACGCGAGAAGCAGGAGATCCTCTCCCGCTATCGTGGCCTGCTGCGCGCCTTGAAAGGTGAGCGCACGCCCGAAGGTGTACGGCGCATACGCAAGGCGTTCAACATCGCCCTTGAAGCCCACAAGGACCAACGGCGCAAGAGCGGCGAACCCTACATCTACCATCCCATCGCTGTGGCGCGCATCTGCGCCGAGGAGATCGGCCTGGGACCCACGAGCGTGCTGTGTGCACTGCTGCACGATACCGTGGAGGACACCGACCTGACGCTCGAGGACGTGAAGGATCTCTTCGGGCCAACCGAAGCCACCATCATCGATGGCCTCACCAAGATCAGCGGGCTCAACGTCACCGACAGCCACCAGGCCGAGAACTTCCGCAAGGTGCTGCTGAGCATGGCGCAGGACGTGCGCGTGATCCTGATCAAGCTCGCGGATCGGCTGCACAACATGCGCACGTTGGACAGCTTGGCGCGCGACAAGCAATTGAAGATCGCCAGCGAAACGCTGTTCCTGTACGCACCGCTGGCCCACCGTCTCGGCTTGTACAACATCAAGAACGAGTTGGAGGATCTGGCGTTGAAGTACAAGGAGCCGGAAGTGTTCGAGGAGATCAGCACCAAGCTGAAGACGAGTGAGCCGGTGCGCAAGCGCTTCATCAGCCGCTTCGCGCTGCCCATCGGTGCGGCGCTGGAGAAGGAAGGCTTCGGGTACGAGGTGAAGGGCAGGCCCAAAAGCGTGCACAGCATCTGGAAGAAGATGCAGACCAAGGGCGTTTCGTTCGAGGAGGTGTATGATGTATTCGCCATCCGTATCATCGTCGACAGCCGCCCTGAACTGGAGAAGGCCGATTGCTGGAAGGTGTATTCCATCGTTACGGATTACTACCAGCCCAACCCCGACCGGCTGCGCGATTGGATCAGCCTTCCGAAAGCGAACGGCTACGAGAGCCTGCACACCACGGTGATGAGCCCCGGCGGCCGTTGGGTTGAAGTGCAGATCCGCAGCCGCCGTATGGACGAGGTGGCCGAGATGGGTTACGCCGCCCATTGGCGGTACAAGGACACGGACGACAAGCAGAACGCCATGGACGCGTGGATCGATCGCATCCGCGAGGCGTTGGAGGATCCCGGCAGCAGCGCCGTGGATTTCGTGAACGATTTCAAGCTGAACCTCTTCAGCGAGGAGATCGTGGCCTTCACACCGAACGGCGAAATGCGCACACTGCCGGCGGGCAGCACCGCCCTCGATTTCGCGTTCGATATCCATACGGACCTCGGAAGGCAATGCATCGGCGCCAAGGTGAACCACACGCTGGTGCCGCTGAGCCATCCGCTGCGCAACGGCGACCAGATCGAGATCATCACCAGCAAGAAACAGCAACCCAAGGAGGATTGGCTCAACTACGTGGTGACCGCCAAGGCCCGCAGCCGCATCAAGCAGAACCTGCGCGAGCAGAAGAAGAAGATGGCCGGTGTGGGGCGCGAAAGCGTGGAGGAGCACATGCGCGAGTGGGGCGTGAAACCGGACGAGAAGAACATCGCCGCGCTCGTGGCCCACTACCGCGCCACCTCGGAGAACGACCTGTACTGGCACGTGGCCCGCGGCCGCTACGACCTGGACAAGTTGCAACCGACGATCAGCGCAAAAGGCCGGCTGGAGCTGCCCATCCTCAAACCCCAGGGCGATGAGCGACCCTTGGAGGATGTCGTGGCGGAGATCCGCGGTGCCCAGGGCAGCGCCCTGTTGCTGGGCGATCGCCTGCAACGCATCGATTACCAACTGAGCAAGTGCTGCAACCCCATCCCCGGCGATGATGTCTTCGGCTTCATCACCCAGCACGATGGGATCAAGGTGCACCGCGTGAGCTGCCCGAACGCCGTGCAGCTCATGAGCAACTTCGCCTACCGCATCGTGAAGGCCCGGTGGAAGGGAAAGGACCAGATGGAATTCCTGGCCGGCATCAAGTTCAGCGGCATCGACAGCGCGGGCATCGTGCTCAACATCACCACGATCATCAGTGGCGAGCACAACGTGAACATGCGTTCCATCGGATTCGAGAGCAACGACGGCATTTTCGAGGGGAAGGTGATGGCCTACGTGCAGGATACCGACCACTTGAACCAGCTGATCGAGAAATTGCGCGGCGTGGAAGGTGTCCGAAGTGTGGAGCGGGTTGATCACTGACGCTACTTTCGCCACCGCAATGGCCCTGGCAGAGACGAAGGACAACGTGAAGCGCATCTTCAGCGAATACCTGGAGCAGCACGGCCATCGCAAAACACCCGAGCGGTTCGCCATCCTTACCGAGGTGTACGACCACGACGGGCACTTCGACATCGAACGCCTCTATGCCCGCATGAAGGGCAAGAACTACCGGGTAAGCCGGGCCACGCTCTACAATACCATGGACCTGCTCCTGGAATGCGATCTGGTGCGAAAGCATCGCTTCGGACAGGCACAGGCACAGTTCGAGAAAGCGCACAGCTACCGCCAGCACGATCACCTGATCTGCACCACCTGCCAGCGCGTTACCGAGTTCTGCGATCCGCGCATCCAGAACATCCGCAACACGGTGGCGGAAGTCACCGGCTTCCGGGTACATCACCATGCGTTGCATCTTTACGGCCAATGCCGCGAATGCGCGGAGAAAAACACCAAACCGCCCCGACCCCTCGGAGCACCCATACCATGAGCACCAGCGTTCAACCGTTCGAGATCACAGTGAAAGAGCGTGATGGCTGCCAGGTCTTCCACCTCTTCGGCCGGTTGATGGACCAGGTGCACGCCGATCAATTGATGAGCACCTTGGACGATGTTGTATCGCAGGGACACAACAAGGTGATCCTGAACCTGCACGATCTGCAGTACATGAACAGCACAGGCCTCAACATCCTCATCAGCGTGCTGACGAAGACCCGCAATGCCGGCGGCGATACTTACATATGCCGGATGAGCAGCAGCGTGAAGACGCTCTTCATCGTTACCAAGCTCGACCAGGTGTTCAGCATCTTCCCATCGGAGACCGATGCCGTGGAGAAAATGGCCTCACTGAACTGACCCCACGATCCCGGCGCATCGGGAATGAAACACATGGCAAAGGTCGACGTGCTGCTTGGCGCCCAATGGGGTGATGAGGGTAAGGGCAAGGTCGTTGATACCATCACACCGCGGTATAAGGTGGTGGCCCGTTTCCAGGGTGGTCCCAATGCCGGCCACACGCTGATCATCGACGGCAGGAAGCATGTGCTGCACACGATCCCCAGTGGTGTGTTCCGTCCGGGCATCGTCAACCTCGTGGGCAATGGTGTAGTGATCGACCCTGTGATCTTCATGCGCGAAGTGGATGCGCTGAAGGCGATCGGGATCGACGTGAAGGAGAACCTGCGGATCGGGCGCCGCGCCCATTTGATCCTGCCCAGCCACCGCACCCTTGATGCCGCAAGCGAGGCGGACAAAGGCAAAGGCAAGATCGGCAGCACACTCAAGGGCATCGGTCCGACATACATGGACAAGACCGGTCGCAACGGCTTGCGCGTGGGCGATCTGGAACGGAGCGACCTGGCCGAACGGTATGGTGTGTTGAAGAAGAAGCACGAGCGCCTGCTGACCTTGTACGGGAACAGCGGCACGGAAACCAGCAACGAACAGGAATGGATGGACGCAGTGAAGCGTCTTCGCGAACTGCCGCTGGTGGATAGCGAGCACTTCATGGACGAGACCCTGCGCGCTGGTCATGATGTGCTGGCCGAGGGGGCGCAAGGCACCTTGCTCGACATCGATTTCGGTACGTATCCGTTCGTCACCAGCAGCAATACTATTTCAGCCGGTGCGTGCACAGGACTGGGTGTTGCCCCTACGCGCATCGGGCGCGTCATCGGCATCTTCAAGGCGTACTGCACCCGCGTCGGGAGCGGGCCCTTCCCCACTGAACTCGACAACGATCTGGGGGAGAGCATCCGGCAGGCCGGTGGCGAATTCGGCAGCAC
>JBATMK010000125.1:0-2206 GCA_049289815.1 Flavobacteriales bacterium | reverse complement strand
CCTTTCCGCGTGCGGTGAACGTGAACCGCGGATGCGGCTTTGGCAATGCTCATTCTGCCCTTAAGGCCGCCGCAAGCAGTGGGCCGACCGGCCCGAGCTGGTGCATGCCCTGGCCTTCTGCACGCGACAATGGCCCGTGAGCGATTCGTACACGCACTTGTTCGATCCATCATTGAAGAACCGCGAAGGCGAGAAGTGGCGTAGCGCCGGGTGCCGCCAGCTGGAAGTTCAGGGCATCGGCGAGGTGCTGGTGGACCTGAAAAGCAATATCGCCGACCCCACGCGCTTCGTGATCGGCGGCATTGAATTCCTGGACCGGGTGTTAGGCAAGCCTGCGCACCTGCGCAAAGGCTTTTTGCTCTCAACGGCCACAGAAGGTTTGCAGGAGTTACCGCCCCCACCAATGCATTTGCGCGTGGTGTGGGTGAAGTAGTCAGTACTAAGCTATCGTCCACCAGGGCCGTTCCCCAATAAAGAACCCCGACCATAACGGCCGGGGTTCTTTGCTTTCAGCAGGTGCGAGTTCTTACTCCACGGTCAAGCGCTCCGCGTATCGGACATCACCCGCAACAACGCTCACCATGTAGATCCCGGTGGCCATGTCGCTGGGCAGGTCGAACCGTGTGCTGATCCCCTCGGCTCCCTCGGTGGCGATCACTTGCGCGATCACTTTGCGTCCGAAGAGGTCGAAGACATCAACGGTCACTTCGGCGACTTCCGTTGAAAGTCCCGAGAGCTCGAGGGTCACCGCGCCGTCGCGTACCGGGTTGGGGAAGAGGTCCATCGTGGTGGTTCCCTGCTCGGCGCTCTGCTGGCCACCGCCACTGAAGTTCGGTGTGTAAGGCGTGCAGCCGGAGTTGCTGTTGGTGATGCCCACGGTGCACAGGGGACCGTAGTTGCAGTACGTGGTACCGTTATCGAAGCTGGCCCGCACGCGCACGTTGTAGGTGCGGTTGCCGCACACCAAGGGGCTGGTGGCCCATGGGTTCAGTGTCAACATGGTTGTTGCACTGGCGATGGTGCGCACATATGCCGTACCCGGCAGCACGAACTCGAACTGGTACTTGTTGGCGCCGCTGACGGAACTCGCGTGGATCTTCCCGGAATTGCCGCTGGCACCGACCACTTTACCCGTTGCGCCGCAGCTGAAGGTTGTGCCCGCGGTGGGGTCCAGTTGCGTGATGCACGAACTCGTGGGGTTGCCCACCGTAAGGCGGCATGCCGGGCCATATTGGCTGTAGACACCGTTCACGCGTGAGCGGATGCGCACGTTCAGCAGTTTGTTCAACGGCAGGGGACTGGTGACCATGCTGCTGAGCTTGATGCTCGCACAGGCCGTTGGTCCAGCGGGCGTGCCGGGACTGCCGGGGTTCGCGTGGCTCTTGAAGATGTTACGGCCGTACGATCCATCGGGATCGAAGAACCAGAACTGGTACCCATCGTCGGTCTGGTTACCGATGCCGTATTGCCCGCTCACACCGCTGTTGGGCACGGCGTACAGCACGGAGTTGATATAGATCCCGTTCAGGTCGCAACTGGTGGGTTGCAATGCATCGGTGCCCAAGGGGACACAGAAGCCTGCGGCAACAGTGCTGGTGAAGGTGAACGCGCCGTCGTTCGCGTTGTCGATGATGCGCTGGTTGCTTCCCGTGCGCAGCACGTAACCGCCTGTGGTCATGCCGTCGCCGAAGCTGTCATACACCAACAACTGGTAGCAGCCGGTGGGCAGGCAGCAGCTCGCCACGATGGTGCTGTTGCTGGTGTAGCCACTGCCGCTGCAGACCTGCGCCCCACCGAGGACCTTGATCTCCCAGGTGGTCTGGCTGCCGTTGGCATCAGTCTGCAAGGTGAGCGCCACGGCGTTCCCGCTGCACGTGCCGGCACAGACACAGCTGGCATTGAGCATATCGTTGGTCGTGTTCGCATCGCCATCGTTGCAGGTGGAGCCGATCTGGCCAGGGGTGTTCGGGCAGTTGTCGTTGGCATCGCATACCAGATCGCCGTCAGCATCCTGGAAGGTGTGGGTAACGTTCCCGTTCGTGCAGACATCCAACGTGCAGGGGTTGCCATCAGACACGGTTACCTGCGCGCAGGAACATCCGCTGGCGTTCACACCAGCACCCGAGGCCGTGCCGGGGCAGGTATCGCTGGCATCGCAAACGCCATCAAGGTCCGCATCCTGGAAGGTGTGAGTGACCACGCCGTT
>JBATMK010000124.1:0-1658 GCA_049289815.1 Flavobacteriales bacterium | reverse complement strand
CAGCCATACCATACTCATAAGGATAGCTCCAATGAACTTCGGTGTTGTTGTCTTGCAGTTCCCAAGTTCCAGTTCCATAGAACCCGCTGTGCATCTCGCCATCCGGGAGCAGGACCAGTGTATCGGGTACATGCGGGGCCTCGACGCAGCAAATTGGTTTGTCGTAGTTCGTGTTGACATAGGTCCCAATGACGTCCTGTTTCGATACTGACCAATTCCAGTTCAAAACGATTACGCCAACGATCGCCACCACAGGAACGAGCCAAAGGATGCGCAGGTTCATCGTGCTCGAAAACTAGAGTGACTGATCTTGCGTGAGCGATTGAAGCGGAAAGCCCGCAGCGAGGAACGAGCGAGGACTTGCAGCGGAAAGCGCGACGGCGAAATCCTGAGCGCAGCGTAGCGGAGTCGAAGGACGAGCCGGCACGCCCCAACCACCTCGCTGCTCGCTCACTCCAACCACGACTTGTAGTACTTCCCGTCGTCGATCTTCAGTGCCTCTTCGGTGATCTGCAGCGGCTTGAAGGTGTCCACCATCACGGCGAGCTCATCGGTCTTCGTCTTGCCGATGCTGCGCTCCATGGCGCCGGGGTGCGGCCCGTGCGGAATGCCCGCCGGATGCAAACTGATGTGCCCGGCGGCCACGTCGTTGCGGCTCATGAAATCGCCATCGACGTAGTACAGCACCTCATCGCTGTCGATGTTGCTGTGGTTGTACGGCGCGGGGATGCTCAGCGGGTGATAGTCGTACAGGCGCGGGCAGAAGCTGCACACCACGAAGGCCTTGGTCTCGAAGGTCTGGTGGACGGGCGGCGGCTGGTGCACGCGGCCGGTGATCGGCTCGAAGTCGTGGATGCTGAAGGCGTACGGGTAGTTGTAGCCGTCCCAGCCCACCACATCGAACGGATGCGTGGCGTAGATCATCTCGTGCAGCATGCCCTGCTTCTTGATCAGCATGCGGAAGTCGCCCTTCGCATCGTGCGTCTCCAGGTCCTTTGGGCGACGGATGTCGCGCTCGCAGAACGGTGAATGCTCCAGCAGTTGCCCGAACCAGTTGCGGTAGCGTTTCGGCGTGTAGAGCGGGTGGTGGCTCTCGACGATGAAGTGGCGGTTGTCCGCGCTGTCGAACTCCAGCGTGTAGATCATGCCGCGCGGGATCAGCAGGTAATCGCCGTACGCGAACTCGATGGTGCCGAGGAAGGTGCGCAACTTGCCGCTTCCCTTGTGGATGAAGATCATCTCATCGCAGTCGGCGTTCTTGTAGAAGTACTCGACCTTCTTCGCAGTGGGAGCGGAGAGGACGATCTGCAGGTCGCTATTGACGAGGATCGGTTTGCGGCTCTCCAGGTGATCGGCAACGGGTGCTACCTCGAAGCCTTTCAGCCGCAACGCGCGCATGTTCTTCTCGATCGCGACTTTCGGCGAAACGTCCTTCGCGCCCACGATCTCCTTTACCTGGGTTGGCCGATGCACTTGGTAGAGCAGGGAGCTCATACCATCGAAGCCCACCGTGCCGAAGAGCTGCTCGTAATAGTGGTTCCCCTCCGGGCTCTTGTGGATGGTGTGCCGCTTGTGCGGGATGTTGCCGAGGGCGTGGTAGAAGGGCATTTGTGGGATGATTGGGGTGCGAATTTTCGCGCCCGTGCAGGATCAGGGAA
>JBATMK010000123.1:0-3166 GCA_049289815.1 Flavobacteriales bacterium | reverse complement strand
GCCTATCCTTGATGATGGAAATCGCGGGTTTCATTCTCAACAGCTAGCTGGAGGAACGTTGTCCGGGAAGAAGTGCCGCCCGTAGGCGCAACGTATCGACGTCAGGTGGTAAGAACCTCTTGGGTATCGTCCAAGCCGCATCCTTTGAATAGAAGATGAAGATGTGGTTCGGGCCCTCCTCGACTTTCTTGATGATGGTCAGGTCGATCTCTGACCGACTATGCTGCGCTATTGAAACAACCTTGGCAGTATCAATGATCAGACTGTGGGCACCTTTCCACAGATCAGTGTCCAGCGTGAGGTTCTCCTTGATCCTCCTGTTGTAGCTGCCACGCATTAGCAGGATCAAGCCGATGCTGAGGACCGTCCAAATCGCAAAGTCAAACCAGAACCCAAGGAATGGCTCGGTAACGGTCCCTTGAGGTCCATAATACGTATGGGTCGATGGACTCCATTGGCTGAGAAAGAATCCTAAGACAGGCGCCGCAATGAAAGCGTACGGCTTGAACAGGAAACTCTGCCTGAGCATAAACCTGGGATGGGCGAGCACATCCTCCAAGGACAGTTCATAGTCGATCCGCATCATTGATGATCTTAATGTCTCCTGGTCGTCACAAGGTCTAATTCAACAACTCAAAAACACTCGCCGCCCCCTTGTTCTTCGGCATGCCGGTGGCCTGCTCGGTCTCGGCGATCTGCCGCGTGCTCATTTCGGCCAGTGCCGTGAAGATCAGCTCGGCCTCGGTCATGTGGTCGCGGAGGTTCTGGGTCTTCAGGCCCTTGATGGACTTGTGGTCCTTCACCGTAACGCCGCTCCACTCCTGGTGGATGATGTTCGTGAGGATCGCGAACTCTTCACCTTCCTTGATGTCGTGGTCCTTCCAGTAGTCGGTGAGCTTGTTGCGCGTCTCCTGGCCCATCATGCGCTGCTGGATCCACTTCTCGCTGCGGCCGTGCTTCAGCCAGAGCCCGCGCGCGCGATCAACGGATAGGCTCGGGTCGGCCATCTCTTGCATACGCTCGTAGCCCACCTTCGCCAGCCAGAGTTTGATGGGTTCTGCTTTCGGGCTGGGTATCGATTGGATGAGCCGAAGAAGAGTGTCCGCAGTTGCCACATCCGAGAGGTAGCTCTTGCCGTCGGCAGCCTCCAATTTCAGTCGGTTACATTTTGTAACCGACTGGCTGCCTTCCTTGACCAGCCTGCCTTTCAGGACTTTCCAGTAGTTGCGCGCGGCTTGGAAGTCGGGCTGCTGGATGAGGGCTTGGATAACGTCAACGACCGAGAACCACCACGTCTCCGTGGCATCATCATAGAGCCGACGGATCTGATGTTGCTCGAACAGCGTGGCGGAGGGTAGCAGGGCGCTCATGGTTTCAGCGGGTGACGGCTTCTTCGTCAACGCGCATTGAACAACATACGATGGAGGGCGCGGGGTTCATGTTCTGAACTGCTCTTCGTAAGACTTCACGTGATGTGGGAACTCTGTTCCATAAAAGGGATATGGAATCCCGAGTATGCTGATCTCCCATACGTCATCATCGAAACCGCTCACGGTGGTTCCAACTCCCTTGATTTCTGTTCCTTCAGGTGAAAGCACTCGGATGCCAGTCATGAACTGTGTCATGAGGCACCGTACATCTGGTTGGTCGTCAACTTCCACTCCGTGAGCGGCGCAATGCCGCTTGAACAGATCATAACCAGAAGGATGCCCTTCTAACTGAATAGTGCCAAGCACGACTCCCATTGGTGCATCGTGCTTTTCTAGCGCGGTTGTGCCAATGCGTTTGCCGTCCAGCTCAATGGTGTATTCGCGTGTCATGAGGCGACTAGTTCAACAACTCGAACACACTCGCCGCCCCCTGCCCAGTCCCCACGCACATCGTCACCATGCCGTACTTCTGCTTGCGGCGGCGCATCTCGTTGAAGAGTTGCACCGAAAGCTTCGTTCCCGTGCAGCCCAGCGGATGCCCCAGCGCGATGGCGCCGCCGTTCACGTTCACGATGTTCGGGTCCAGCCCCAGCTCGCGGATCACGGCGAGGCTCTGGCTCGCGAACGCCTCGTTCAGCTCCACCAGCTCGATGTCCTTCAGCTTCAGGCCGGCCTTTTCCACGGCCTTCGGCACCGCGGCCACCGGACCGATGCCCATGATGCGCGGCTCCACGCCGGCCACGTGGTAGGAGAGGAGGCGGGCGATCGGCTTCACGTTCAGTTCCTTCAGCATGCGCTCGCTCACCACCAGCACGAAGGCCGCGCCGTCGCTGGTCTGGCTGCTGTTGCCGGCCGTTACGCTGCCCTTCGCATCGAACACCGGTTTCAGTTTCGCCAGCCCTTCCAAGGTGCTCGCGCGCGGACCTTCATCGGTGTCCACGACGTACTTCTTCACTTGGCGTTTCTCCTTCTCGTCCAGGTACACCTGTTCGACTTCCACCGGCACGATGTCCTCCTTGAAACGCCCGGCGGCGATGGCGGCCAGCGCCTTCTCGTGGCTGTGCAGGCTGAACGCGTCCTGGTCCTCGCGGCTCACCTTGAAGTCGCGCGCCACGGCCTCGGCGGTGAGGCCCATGCCCCAGTAGTAGGTCGGGTTCACCTTGCTCACCTCGTAGTTCGGCACGATGCGCCAGCCGCCGAAGGGGATCGGGCTCATGCACTCCACGCCGCCGGCGATGATCATGTCGCTGAGGCCGCTGTGGATCTTGCTGCTCGCGATGGCGATCGTCTCGCTGCCGCTGCTGCAATAGCGGTTCACCGTCATGCCCGGCACCTTGTCGGTGTTCAGGCCCATCAGGCTGATCATGCGGCCCACGTTCAGGCCCTGCTCGGCCTCGGGCGTGGCGTTGCCCACGATCACATCCTCGATGCGGTTCACATCCAGGTTGGGCACGCTCTTCACGAGGTGTTGCACCACGTTGGCGGCCAGATCGTCCGGACGTGTGAAACGGAACTTGCCGCGCGGGGCTTTGCCCACTGCGCTGCGGAAACCGGCGATGATGTATGCGTTCATTGGTGTGTGTTATTTTTGGGCGTGTCCCCTCGCAAAGCCTCGGGTCGGGCTATTCGGTACAAGTCCTCGGCCTGAAGACAGGCCTGCGGGCTTTCCGCTTCTATCCCTCACGCGGAATGCGATTGTCCGTTCAAAAAGGTTCATTCGGGGTACACAGTTAGGT
>JBATMK010000122.1:0-3831 GCA_049289815.1 Flavobacteriales bacterium | reverse complement strand
CTCATCTACGTGCCGGTCTACCTGCTGTTGGTGATCTTCTTCGCCTTGGGCATCGGCATTTGGATCAGCGCCCTCACGATCCGCTTCCGCGATCTGCAGCACGTGGTGCCCTTCATGATCCAGTTCGGGCTCTTCATTACACCCGTGGCCTATCCGGCCAGCGCCATCACCACGTCGCTGCCGCATTGGGCGCAGGTGCTGTACTTCCTCAACCCCATGGCCGGCGTGGTCGAAGGCTGGCGCTGGAGCGTGCTCGGTATCGGCGATCCCGGTGGCCTGTGCTGGTTGAGCATGATCAGCGGCGCGGTGCTCTTCGTTACCAGCTTCATCTACTTCCGGTCCATGGAACGCGTGGTGGCCGACCTTGTTTGAGCAGCATGAGCAGCCGCATGGTAACCGTTGAAGGCTTGGGCAAGCGCTACAAGCTGGGCACGCCCACGAGCTTCGATCCGCGCGTGGGCATGACGGAGAACCTGCGTCGGATCACCGGCGGTAGACGTCCAGATTTCTGGGCCGTGCGCGATGTGTCCTTCAACTTGGATGAAGGTGAAGCGCTCGGTGTGATCGGCCGTAACGGCGCAGGGAAAAGCACATTGTTGAAGATGCTCAGCCGCATCACCGTGCCCACCGAAGGACGTTTCACCATTGAAGGCCGCGTGAGCAGTTTGCTCGAAGTCGGTACCGGTTTCCACCCGGAGCTGAGCGGCCGCGAGAACATCTTCCTCAACGGCACCATCCTGGGCATGCGCCGTGCGGAGGTGCGCCGCAAGTACGACGAGATCGTGGAGTTCAGCGGCGTGAACAAGTTCATTGATACTCCGGTGAAGCATTACAGCAACGGGCAGAAAGTGCGCCTCGCTTTCGCCGTGGCCGCGCACTTGGAACCAGAAGTCCTGATCATCGATGAAGTGCTGGCCGTGGGTGATGTGGAGTTCCAACGAAAGTGCTTGGGCAAAATGAAGGATGTGGCCAGCAGCGGCCGCACCATCCTGTTCGTGAGCCACAACATGAGCGCGATCAATAGCCTGTGCAAGCGCTGCCTATTGCTGGATGAAGGGCGCATCGAGGCCATGGGCGATCCGGGCAGCATCACCACGCAGTACCTCAACAAGAACAACTCCGGACTGGTCGGCGAGAAGGATCTCAGCACTTCACCCGTCAGCAGCGACGGGGCCGGACGATTCCTCCACTTGCGCTGGACCAATGCGGACGGCAAGGTGATCGACCACGCCCAAGTAACGCAGGCCTTCAACCTGGAAGTGGATTTCGAGATCGCTGAACATGGCTTCAAGCCACAGCCTGTGGCGCATGTTTTCTCCAGCAAAGGCGAACAGGTGTTCACCACGTTCGCTGGCGAGGGTGATCACCCGACCGCCCCCGGCAGGTACCGCGCTACACTCCGGTTCCCAGCCAACCTGTTCAACGAGGATACCTACTACATCACCTTCTGGCTTGCGACCTGGCTTCCCTTCAAGGCGCATGTGGTGATCGAGAACGCGATCAGTATCCAGGTGCTCGACGATATGGACTCGCCCACCCGCGCACCAAGCTACCCTACCATACACGGCGTGCTGCGTCCAAAGTTCCCTTGGGACATTCTCCCGCTCACCTGATCATGGCGTCGAACGAACACTGGCAGCGACATCTGCACCAGCCGATCCTTGTGCTCGGCTTGGGGAGCATGGGCAAACGACGGATCCGCAATCTGCAAGCGCTCGGGGCCACTGACCTGCATGGTTTCGACCTGCGTGAGGATCGCCGTTCGGAAGCCGCCGCCCTGTACAATGTCCCGGTGCATGCGACCTGGGAAGAAGCCATGGCCAAGGTGCGACCAGCCGCGCTCATCATTTCAGTACCACCGCATCTCCACCATGTCTATATGAAGGAGGCACTCCGCCTGGGTATCCCGTTTTTCGTTGAGGCGAGCGTGACCGATGAAGGGCTTGAGGACATTATCGCGGCGGGCCGGGAGAAGAAGGTTTTCGCTGCACCGAGCGCTACCATGTATTTCCATCCCGCGGTACGCATCATTGAAGAGCACGTGCGCAGCGGGTATCTGGGCCGTTTGAGCAACATCACTTACCACATGGGCAACTACCTGCCCGACTGGCATCCGTACGAGCGCGTGAGCGACTTCTATGCGAGCCGCAAGGAAACCGGGGGCGCGCGGGAGATCGTGCCCTTCGACCTCACATGGATCACCATGCTCTTCGGTTTCCCCCAGAGAGTATGCGGACTCCATAGGAAGACCATCGACATACCCGGTGCCCCTGATATCGACGATACCTACACCATGCTCCTCGACCAGGGCACCTTCTCCATCGTCGTCACGATCGATGTGGTAACGCGCTGCGCAACGCGGCGCATGCTCATCAACGGTTCGGAACGCGAACTCGTATGGGATTGGGAAGAGCAATGCGTGCGGATATTCCATCACGATCGGCAGGAATGGGAAACCATCCGCTTCGACCAGGCACCGGCAGCGGCCGGGTACAACAAGAACATCAGCGAGGGCATGTACATCGACGAAATGCGCTCCTTCCTGCAAGGCATCGATGATCCCAGCCTGTACGTGAACAACCTCGAACGCGATCATCGTGTGTTGAAGTTGCTGTATACCATTGAACGCTCCTGGGAACAAGGTCGATGGCTGGACCTGTGAGCGCAACTTGATGAAACGCCAACTTCGCAGCCGCGAACGGTGCATTCCCCTGATCCCGGATCCCGATCATCGATGAGCTCCAACGCCTATTCCGACCGATTGCATGCCGCTATTCCAGGCGGCGCACATACCTACAGTCGGGGGGATGACCAGTACCCGAGCAATGCACCACCTATCCTCGCGCGCGGTGAAGGCGCGTACGTGTGGGACGCCGATGGCCGGCGTTTCCTCGATTACGGCATGGGCTTGCGTTCCGTGACGCTCGGCTATGCACACCCTGCGGTGAACGCCGGTGCCATCGCTGCGATCAACAAAGGCAACAACCTCACCCGGGCATCGCTCACCGAACTGGAGGCGGCGGAGAAGATGCTCAGCCTCTTCCCGTGGGCGCAGATGGTCAAATTCGCCAAGAACGGATCGGTGGTGACCACTGCCGCTGTGAAGCTCGCTCGTGCTTTCACCGGACGAACACATGTGGCAGTATGCGCCGAGCATCCCTTCTTCACCTTCGATGATTGGTTCATCGGTACCACGGCCGTGCAACGCGGGATACCCGATGAGCACAAGGCACTCACGCTGAAGTTCCACTACAACGACATCGCTTCCATTGAGGCGCTGTTCACGCAACACCCGGGCAAGATCGCGTGCGTGATGCTGGAGCCTGCTACCACGGCAACACCGTGCTCCACGACCTGTTCCGACCTCTTAACACCGCGCACCTGCCCTATTTGCGCTGACACACAGCGGAATTTCCTGCACCAGGTGAAGGCACTGTGCGCGAAGAACGGCGCGCTTTTCATCCTGGATGAAATGATCACGGGCTTCCGCTGGGACCTGCGGGGGGCCATGAATGTTTACAATGTGGAGCCCGACCTCGCCACATTCGGCAAAGGCATGGCCAATGGTTTCGCCTTGGCGGCGTTGGTGGGACGACGGGAGATCATGGAACTCGGTAGCATCCGCAACGAGGGTGCTGAACGCGTATTCCTCATCAGCACGACACATGGGGGCGAAATGAGCGCCTTCGGTGCGTTCAATGCTGCGGTGGAAGTCTATCGTTCGTCGGCGGTCACCGATCACTTGTGGGACTATGGTCGCAAGCTCATTGCCGGCTTGAACGGCCTGGCGAAGCAACACGGCATCGAACGGAACTTCGAGGCGCATGGCTT
>JBATMK010000121.1:0-3004 GCA_049289815.1 Flavobacteriales bacterium | reverse complement strand
TCCTCCCCTCCTGCCAGCCGCAAGGAACGCAAGGCACCGACCACATGCAACACGCACACACCAACCGGCTCATCAACGAGACCAGTCCCTATCTGTTGCAGCACGCGCACAATCCCGTGGATTGGTGGCCGTGGGGACAGGAGGCGTTCGATACCGCAAAGGCGTACAACAAACTCGTGTTGGTGAGCATCGGTTACAGCTCCTGCCACTGGTGCCATGTGATGGAGCGCGAGAGTTTCGAGAACGACAGCATCGCGAAGCTCATGAACGAGAAGTTCATCTGCATCAAGGTGGATCGCGAGGAGCGCCCCGATGTGGACCAGGTGTACATGGCGGCCGTGCAGCTCATGACCGGCAGCGGTGGCTGGCCGCTCAACTGTTTCGCCATGCCCGATGGAAAGCCCGTCTATGGCGGCACCTACTTCCCACCGGCGCAATGGACGCAACTGCTCAATGATCTCCACGGCACCTGGAAGATGCAGCCGGAGCGTGTGCGCGCACAGGCTGCGCAAGTGAGCCAGGGCGTGGCCTCCGCCGACCTCGTCCACCTCAACACGGCGCCCCCGGAATTCACCGCGCAGTTGCTCGATGACTATGTGAGCGTATGGGACAGCACCTTCGATCACACGGAAGGCGGCCCTGATCGCGCGCCGAAATTCCCCATGCCCAACAACTACCGTTTCCTGTTGCGGCACGCCTTCCTCACCAACGACGATCAGCTGAAGGCGCACGTGGCGTTGACCTTGGACAAGATGGTCCTCGGCGGAATCTTCGATCAAGCGGGTGGCGGTTGGTCGCGTTACAGCACCGACGTGCTTTGGAAAGTCCCGCACTTCGAGAAAATGCTGTACGACAACGCGCAGCTCATCTCGCTCTACAGCCAGGGCTACCAGGCCTTCAAGGATCCCCTTTATCACGATGCCGTCTACCGTACACTGAGCTGGCTGCAGCGCGAAATGACCAGCAACGAAGGCGCGTTCTACTCTGCGCTCGATGCCGACAGCGAAGGCGAGGAAGGCAAGTTCTACGTGTGGAAGGAGGATGAACTCCACAGCATCCTCAGCGACGACTTCGCATTGGCGAAGGACTATTACAGCATTGGCGGCGCAGGCTTGTGGGAACACGGCAACAACATTCTCCTGCGGAACGGGAGCGACGAGGACTTCGCGAAGAAGAACGGACTTTCCGTGGAGGAACTGGCTGCGGTTGCGGCCCGCATCAATGGCAAGCTGCTGTCAGCCCGGGCCAAGCGCATCCGCCCGGGCCTCGACGACAAAAGTCTCGCGAGCTGGAACGCGATGATGGTGACCGGCCTCTGCGATGCCTATGAGGTCTTCGGCGAAGCGGAATGGCTGGCCATGGCGAAGAAGAACATGGATCTTCTGCTGGCCAAATGCAGGCGCAGCGATGGCGGCATGAACCACAGTTACAAGGATGGGAAAGCAACCATCAACGGCTTCCTCGAAGATCACGCCTTCACCGCCGAAGCGTTGTGCGCACTGTACTCCGTCACCTTCGATGAGCGTTACTTGAACGAGGCACGCGCCCTGACGGAATACGCCATCGCCCATTTCCATGATAAAGCCAGCGGCATGTTCCACTTCACCAGCGACCTGGACCCGGCGTTGATCGCGCGCAAAATGGAAACCACCGACAATGTCATCCCCGGCAGCAATAGCACCATGGCCAATGTGCTCTTCACCCTGGGCCACCTGTTCGACAACCAGCAGTGGCTCGAAATGAGCGCGACCATGCTCAACAACGTGAAGGAGAACTTCAACACCTATCCGAGCGGCTACAGTAACTGGGCACAGCTCATGCTCGCCCATGTGCATCCGTTCCACGAGATCGCCATCACTGGTCCGGAGGCGCCGCTGATGCGTTCGCGCTTCGCGCCGCACTACATCCCCAACCGCTTTTTCATGGGCAGCGTGAAGGCCAGCGCCCTGCCACTGCTGGAGAACAAGCTTTTTGATGGCACCACCATTTTTGTCTGCCGGAACAAAACCTGCCAGCTCCCGGTCAGCACCGTTGAAGAAGCCCTGAAGCAATTGAACTGATGATCACCGTCATCGCGAGCGAAACGAAGCGATCCATGCGATCGCTATTGATCGCAGTTGGCATTGCTGTAGTGATGAGCCCGCTCGTTGCCACCGCTCAGACATTGTTGGTTCCCGCCACCGGCTCACCACAACAACCGCACTTCAACCCGGCCTTCATGGCGCGCAACAAGGTGGCGGAGATCAAGGGCCAACTGCACGTGAAGCGCGAGGGCGAACCGATGGTGCCGAAGAACGAGCACTACTGGTACCGCTTCGATCTCAACGGCCTGGCTTGGTACAGCAACAACTCCTTCGGCATGCCCGGCAGCGGGCGCGACACCGCGAGCATCGGCTACCGCTACGACGCAAAGGGCAACCTGCTCCAGCGCACGCGCCTCGACCTCAGTGGCCACTACAGCGAGGAATTCGAACTCGACAGCATTGGACGCCCGGTGCGGGAGACGCACGTGCGGATCGAGAACCTCGGCACGGATCGCTACACCCTCGTTCCCGGTACACGCACCGAAGTGAGCGATGAGCAATTCCGTTACGATACGCTCAACGACTCCACCGAACGGACCACGTTCTACAACAGCCTCGGCCTGCCCTACCGCGAACGCTTGCACATCAGTGATCGCCATGGTTACCTGTGCAGCATCGAGGACCGCTACATCGTGACCGGTCGTATGGGCCGCACCACGTTCACCTATAACGAGAAGGGATTGCTGGCCTCGCGTACGGAACAGAACGATCTGGGCGACCCGCGAACACTGCGCTATTCATACAGCTACGATGCAACCGATAACCTTCTCGGTATGGACACCTGGCAAGGCGACAGGCATGTGACCAAGGAAGAGTACGTCTACGCCGAAGGCACACTGCAACTCAAGGCCAAACTCACGAAAGACATGGCCACCGGCACCATCCGGGTCGTACGCTACGAGGTGTTCACGCGGTAGTGG
>JBATMK010000120.1:0-5126 GCA_049289815.1 Flavobacteriales bacterium | reverse complement strand
TCCACAGGGCGAAGAAGAGGTCGCGTGCCCGCATCTCCTCCTTGCCGTGGTTCTTGCGCAGTTCCAGGAAGTCCTCGATGTCGGCGTGCCAGGGTTCCAGGTAGATGGCGAAGCTGCCCTTGCGCTTGCCCCCTCCCTGGTCCACGTACCGCGCGGTGTCGTTGAAGACGCGCAGCATGGGCACGATGCCGTTGCTGGTGCCGTTGGTGCCCTTGATGTAGCTGCCCTTCGCACGCAGGTTGTGGATGCTGAGGCCGATGCCGCCGGCGCTCTGGCTGATCTGCGCGCACTGCTTCAGCGTGTCGTAGATGCCACTGATGCTATCGTCCTTCAGTTGGAGAAGGAAGCAGCTGCTCATCTGCGGCTTGGGCGTGCCGGCGTTGAAGAGCGTGGGCGTGGCGTGCGTGTACCAGCCTTCGCTCAGGTCGTTGTAGGTGGCAATGGCGCTGTCGATGTCGTTCTTGTGGATGCCGATGGCCACACGCATCAGCATGTGCTGCGGACGTTCCACCACTTCGCCGTGCAGGCGCAACAGATAGCTGCGCTCGAGGGTCTTGAAGCCGAAGAAGTCGTAGGTGAAGTCGCGGTCGTAGATGATGCTGCTATCGAGCGTCTCGGCGTTGTCCTGGATGATCTTGTGGACATCGTCGGCGAGCAGTGCGGCCTTGGCACCGGTCTTCGGATCCATGTAATTGTACAGGTCCGCCATCGTTTCGCTGAACGACTTCTTGGTGTTCTTGTGCAGGTTGCTCACGGCCAGTCGGCTGGCGAGTTGCGCGTAGTCCGGGTGGGTGATGGTGAGGGTCGCCGAGACTTCCGCCGCAAGGTTGTCGAGCTCGGTGGTGGTAACACCATCGAAGATGCCGTCGATCACCTTCAGGGTGACCTGTGTGGCATCCACCATGGGATCCAGTCCATAGCAGAGCTTCTTGATCCGGGCAGTGATCTTGTCGAATTTCACCGCCTCCCGGCGACCGTCGCGTTTAATGACGTACATGCTTTTGTAGTGGGGTTAAGATCCTTCGCCGCAGGCTCCCGCCATTGAAGAAGGTTGTTTGTGTGATGATTTCCGTGTTCCGGTAGCTGATGGGCCTTGACGGCTTTTTCGGCAGGGCCGGATCGGAAAGTTGGTGGGGATGGGTGGGGATTGAAAGAGTGGGATCGTCGGGTATTCAACCGGGGGGTGTTAGAGAGCGGCAGTTGGCAGATTGATGAGTTGGCGGGTTGGGTCGCTGAGTTGTCGGGTTGTCGGGTTGTCGGGTTCAACTCGATAACCCGATAACCCGCCAACCCGCAGGGCCTCAGAAATCAGCGTCCAAAGTGAAGTTGTTCTCCTCCTTGGTCTTGTTCATCACGCCGGCCTTCTGGTATTCGGCCACACGCGCTTCGAAGAAGTTGGTCTTGCCTTGCAGGCTGATCATCTCCATGAAGTCGAACGGGTTCAATGCATTGTACACTTTGTCGCAACCCAATTCCATCAACAGGCGGTCGGCCACGAACTCGATGTATTGCTGCATCAGTTTGGAGTTCATGCCGATCAGGTTCACGGGCAACGAATCGGTAACGAACTCCTTCTCGATCTCCACCGCATCCATGATGATCTTCTCCACCGTCTTCTTCGGCAGCTTCACCTTCATGTGCTTGTTGTACAACAGGCAGGCGAAGTCGCAGTGCAATCCTTCATCGCGGCTGATGAGCTGGTTGCTGAAGCTGAGGCCGGGCATCAGGCCGCGTTTCTTCAACCAGAAGATGCTGCAGAAACTTCCGCTGAAGAAGATGCCTTCCACCGCAGCGAAGGCGATGAGGCGCTCGGCGAAGTTCCCTTTGCTGATCCAGTTCAACGCCCAGTCCGCTTTCTTCTTCACACAATCCATGGTGTCGATGGCGTGGAAGAGGTTGTGCTTCTCGCCGGCGTCCTTGATGTAGGTGTCGATGAGCAGGGAGTACGTCTCGCTGTGGATGTTCTCCATCATCACCTGGAAGCCGTAGAAGCAACGCGCCTCGGGGTACTGCACTTCGTTGAGGAAGTTGATGGCGAGGTTCTCGTTCACGATGCCATCGCTGGCGGCGAAGAAGGCGAGCACATGCTTGATGAAGTAGCGCTCGTCGTCGTTCAGTTTCGATTCCCAATCCACCATGTCCGGACTGAGGTCGATCTCCTCGGCGGTCCAGAAACTGGCTTCCGCTTTCTTGTAGAAACCCCAGATGTCGGCGTGCTGGATCGGGAAGAGCACGAAGCGGTCTTTGTTATCGCGCAAGAGCGGCTCATCCTGCGCGCTCGTGTCGGGCTGCAGATCGGCGCTCATGCTCATCTGCTGCTCTTTGGTCTGGGTGCTCATCAGGGTCGGGATCAGGGTCAGTGGGTCGGTGGGGGGACTTTCAGGGACGGACTTTCCTAGGGGGTGTCGGCACCCCGTTTTTAAAAATACGGCGACTTGTAGTGGTTCCCGGAGAAGCTTTTGAGGGACGACCCCGGGCTGACAAAAATGGTCCAGCACCGATCCATCGACAAGGACCCGATAGGATGTTGTACCCCTTGTTTTCAACAAGTGCCCGTGAGCAGCCACTGACGCGGCAAGGAGACGAATGCGATCCGTGCAAGTGCTTTTTCTTCACACACGGTTAACAACGCCGGAAGCGTGCGGCCGTAGGGCGAAACGATTTTCGCAACGCGCTGCAAGGCGCGATGTCCGCAGATTTTCCCGGCTGCGCGAACGTGAGCGGTGCGGTGGTGTTGGGCAGCACGACGAACGCAACAAAAAATTGCGCGGTCCGGGAAAAAAACGATCGCCTTGGGAAGCATTCATGCGCGCTCGACTTCCGTCGGCGTCATCGCACTCCGTCATTGCGTGCTCGTCATCGCGAGGAGGCTTTGCGACGAAGCGATCCATACGAGGTGGTAAGTCTCTAACACGCTCATCATCTTCTACGAGCGCGCATGGATCGCTTCGGCCTCTGAAGGCCTCGCGATGACGAGCGCGCGATGACCAGTACTACCTCAATTGCTTCTTCGACTTCGGCTTCCCCGATGCATCGGGACGGATACGCTTCAGCCACTCCTGGTAGATGAGTTCCAGTTCATCGTACCACGGCTGTCCATAGCGGCGCACGAGACTGTCCTTCAAAAAGCGGAACACCACCACATCCAGTTTCGCGCCGCACGAACATGCGGGTGCACAGATCGGCCACTCGTGGTAATTGAGCGCCTCGTGGAACTTCAGCTTCTCGGTGCGGATCGGATACAAGTGGCAGCTGATCGGTTTGCGGAACGGGATCTTGCCGTCCACATGCGCGTTCTCGATGCCGCACTTCCACGTGCCGGTGGCATCCTTCTTCGCGTATACACATTCCGCATACTCCTGCACGAGCGGCGTCACCAATTCGCCATCGCTGTCCACCACGCTGGTGCCTTGCTTCTTTACGGCCGCCTTGCCGCGCTCGGTCATGTACGGCAACAGGTCCTTGATGTGCTTCTTGATGAAGGCCGCCTCCTCGGGTTCCAACGGCGCGCCACTATCGCCCTGTTCGCAGCACGCACCCTTGCACGCCGACAGGTCGCAGACGAAACGCTTCTCGAAAAGCTCTTCGCTGATAAGGGTGCCGCGGTGTTCGATCATTGCGGGGGGAAAGCTAAAGGCCTCAGGCTTCAGGCCTCAAGCCTCAGGCTGCTGGCGGACGTTGGAGAGCCTGTGGCCTGAGGCCCTGAGCTAAAGAGCGATCGGCTCCCCCGCCAACCACAACAACCACCATCCGAGTTGCACCAGGAATGACACGGTGAGAACGATCCAACGGAAACGGAACTGCTCCAACCACTTTCCCAACAACAGGAAATACGGGAAGAGAACAATGGTGAAGCGCGTCATGGAATCGACGGAACCGGAACAGAGCGGCAACAGGATGTTGAGCCAGAGCAGCAGGTTGAAGCTCAATGGCAGACGCTTCCATAACGGTATGGTGAATAGGATGAGGACGATGGTGTACCACGATTCGACCTGGGTTCCGACATCGCCGCTGCGGAAGAAGGCCATGAACGGGAACGTGAGATGGCGGTCCCATCCGGCTTGCGCATACGAGAACGCGAACGGTGTTCCGGTGCGCGACCATTGGAACGTGCAGTAGCCGATGAACACCAATACCGCGGGCAAAAGCATGATCAGGAGGGAGAACACTTTTCTCCGATCGCGCAGGGCCGCGGAGAACGGAACGCCTGTGCGTTCGAGCCAGTAGACCGCGATGGGCAACAGCATGAAGAGCCCGTTGGGGCGCACGAGCGCCAGCAGTGCCGCACAGGCGGCCACCATCATCGCACGTTGATGGTGCGCTGCCAGGAATGCTCCCATCAGCAGGACGAAGAAGAGAGCTTCGGTGTAGTGCACATGGAAGTAGATGCCCGTGGGGAAGAGCAACAGGCCGGCGGTTACCCATCGTGCGGAACTGTCCCCGATGCGTTCGCGCGCGAACCGATGGAAGAGCAAGAGTGCCGCAATGCCCAACACCAAGCTCCACAAGGCCATGGCAGCACTCGCGGTGATCCCCAAGCCAAGCATGGTTGCACGGATCAACCACGGGTACAAAGGGAAGAAGGCCCATTGCGTCTGCACCACATCGTCCTTGCGCGCATGACCGATGGCATCGCGATCAGTGATCACGGGATATCCGTGCTCGGCGATCGCCAGATACCACCCGGTATCGCCACGGCTGCCCACGGTCTCCGCGCGTTCGAAGTCGTCCATCTCCGGATCAGGGGCGCGGTAGGCATCGATGACCATGGAGGCCATGCGCACGCCGAGCACCGCCGCGGTGACGAACAACAGGTCGCGCCAGAAGGTGGCGGTGATGCGCATGCGGCGAAGTTCGACTTGTCGCGCTATTGGCCAACGATCGCAGCCCGTGGCGCTCCGATAACTTCGCACCATGCCTTCCACCGCCATTGCGCCAACCACCTATTGCCCCTCGCTCACGCGCTACGAGCGTTGGCGCACGCGCGAGGTGATGGTGGGCCACGTGGGCATCGGCGGCGATCACCCGATCAGGGTGCAGAGCATGACCACCACCGACACAATGGATACGGTGGCCACGGTGGCGCAGAGCATCCGCATGATCAAGGCGGGTTGCGAGCTGGTGCG
>JBATMK010000119.1:0-2548 GCA_049289815.1 Flavobacteriales bacterium | reverse complement strand
GCGCTCTACCAACGTGCGCGGTTCTATGCGCAGTTGTCGATCTCCGAAGGTTTCGGTTGCGCACTGGCGGAGGCCATGCTGTGTGGCGCGGTACCGATCGTCTCGGACGCCGGCTCTCTTCCGGATGTCGCAGGTGGGACCGGTTATGTACTGAAGAAAAAGAACGCGGAAGCGTTCACGGCGCTTTTGAATGACGCCTCCCGGTCTCTTTCATCTCAACAAGCTGTTGTGAGCCGTGGATCCATCAGCAGCCGGTTCCCAGAAGAACAGCGTAGGGACACGCTCTTGGGACTGGTCCACAATGCCGGGTCTCCAGCGTAGGTCGGCAACGTCATCATTCCCGCACCCACGTCTGTGTCCTGAAGAAGAACGCCACGTAACCGCGCACCTGCAGCTGGCCATCTTCCAGCCAGAGCTTGCAATCGTAAACGCTGCCGTTCTTGGGATCGAGGATGGTGCCATCCTCCCACTCATCACCATCTTGTTTCATGCCGCGTATGATCTCCATGCCGATCACCTTCTTGTTGAAGCGATCGTCCTTGGGGTCGCATTCCTTGCACACGGGGTCCTGCTCTTCGCTGGGCTCACGGAACAGCTTGATGATCTTGCCCGATAGCGTGCCATTGACTTCGGTGATCTCCACGACGCTCTTCTTCTTGCCGGTTTCGTCGTCGATGGTTACCCAGCGGCCGGTGACTTGGGCTGAAAGCGCAAAGGGCAGGAGCAGGGGCAGGAGAAAGAGTAGGCGCCGGTGCATCATGGACATTGGTTGTGGAGCGACTTCATCCTGGACCGGTCCGGGTCAGAAGCTGCGGCCGATGCCGACAACATACCGGAAGCCCAGGTGATCCTCTTCCGTAGCGGGCAGGCTGCTCAGGAGGAGCGGCATATCGAAGCGCAGGGTGAGCGGGTTGATGTCGGTGAAGCGCCACCACCGTTTGATGGTGAGGCAGAACCCTGCGCCTGCATCGGCGCGCGGTTCAGCGAGCAATTGGTTGTTGTTCCGGTTGAGGTAGGTGATGGACCCGATATCGCCGAAGAGGTAGGCATCGATATGGAGCCAGCGGCGCGTGAAGCCGGGGCGCAGGGGAAAGAGGCCGTCGACGTCCAGTTCACCATTGGCCGCCCAGCCGCTGTTACCCACATACGTGAAGAGCAGCGCGTTCTCCGTTCCCACCGCTTCCGGTGCAAGATATCCGGCGTATCCGCGCAAGTTCAGGCCACCTCCGTGCTGGAAGTGGTTCACGTCGGCCCCGTATCCCAGCCAATCGTACGGTACCAGGCCGATGCTACGCACGTACTTGTCCTCCATCATTTCCTCCGGCGATGCACCCGCGAGATAGAGGGCGCTTTCGCGCGGCACTTCGCCATCGGCGAACTGGCCGAACAGACGCACACGCAGTTGAAGCTTGCCGAGCATCTTCTGTTCAATGGCCGTAAGTGAGATCATGCTGAAGTGCGTCTGCGAACCCACGCCGCTGCTGCGGCCGCGCAGTACCACCGACAACGAACCACCGCGATGATCGAATCGGTCCCTGAGCTGCGCTGTGGCAATGCCGTTCCAGCGATCCAGTTCCCATTGCCCGGGGTAGAGGAGATACGTGAGGTCGCTGCTGTCCGCACGAAGCATGTACTTGGCGTCGAGGCTGAGCACCGTGGCCCTGCCCGGCAGCTGCCAGCGCAAGCCGCCACCATACAACCCCAAGCCATCCAGGTGGCGCGCGCGCAGGTTGTAACTGCTTCCGCGCAGCACGAAGTCCGTGGCGTTCTCGTACCGCACATTGAAGCTCAATGCATCGTGGCGGGTGTCCACCCCACCGTCGGGAAGCGATTGCCCGAAGCCTGTGTTGATCCAGGCGCTGGCTTGTACCCGATGCTTGGTGTCGAGGTAGTTGCCATGGAAGTGGGCGCCCACCTTCACCCCATCGTATCCATTGAACCACGCATCCGGCCGAACGAAACCTTCGTAGGTGCTGCGGTCGTTGGCGTTGCGTATGTGGTGATCGAAGCCGATGTCGATCGGTGTGCGCAACGAGTTGTTGAGCGCATTGCGATCGGCGAGGATCCCGCTGGTATCGATGCGTACTTCAGCAATACCACTGGGGATATTGACATGAGCGGTGTAGTCGCGTTGCAGTTCATCCCATCCGATCCAGCGCGGTAGCACGGTAGCGGTCGTGGCCTTCGTGAACCATGTGTTGGGGATGTGGAAGTCGTAGGTTTTTCCATTGCGCGCCAGCACTTCGAAGTCGATGGGCATCTGCATGCCGTTGCGTCGGAACACGATGCGTTGGTCGCCCTTGCGGCGGTTGTGCTCCACCCGCTTCACTGCATAGTCGATGGTCTTGTCCGTGCTGATCCAAGCATCGAAGAACCAGGTGAGATCCGCGTGCGTGGCCTGGGTGAAGCTGTTGCGCATGTCCTCTTCGTAGGGGTGACAGAACTTCCACTGGCGGAAGTAGTGCTGCATACCTTTCCAGAACAGGCTGTCGCCGAGGACATACTTGAGGTTGTACAGCATCACGGCGGTCTTCGAATAGACATTGCC
>JBATMK010000118.1:0-33644 GCA_049289815.1 Flavobacteriales bacterium | reverse complement strand
GCTTCGCAGCGCGCGATGTAGGATCCGGGGGGCAGTCCCGCGTAGCTCCAGGTCCGGCGGCCCGCACCCAGTTCCTGCTGGGCGATCGTGCGGCCGGCGGCATCGAGCACATGCAGGGTGCAGCGCTCCGTGGCGTTCAGCACCAGGGCTTGCGCGCCCGGGTCAAGCGTGATCACCGGTCAGGCGGCGGCGTTCTCCAGCACACCCACGTGGTACTGGCAGGGTGCCCCGAAGGTGTACAGGTCGGCGACTTCCTGCGCGCTCAGCTCACGATCGTAAAGCACGATCTCGTCCAGGTCGCCGTTCCAGTGCGAGTAGCCGGCCGTGTTGCCGCCGCCGAGCTCCAGCGCGCGGTTGATGTCGATCAGCGCGCTGCTGTGGAACTCCTCATCGATCAGGGTGCCGTTGTGGTAGATGCGCATGCGGTTGTTGGCCGCGCTGGAGGTGAAGGTGAAATGTTCCCACTGCGATACGAAGGGGTACGGGATGATGCTCGTGCGGCCGCCGTTCAGGCAGTCGCCGAAGTCCCAGAAAATGGTGGAGCCCGAGCTGTGGCCGTAGTAGGGCGCGGCGGAGAAGCGGTCTGAGAAAACGTCCGGCCAAACGCTCACGGCGAAGTTGCCGGTGTAGGACAGGGCGCGCACCCACATGCCCACGCTCACCTCGCTGCTGATGCCGAAGCTGTTGAAGTCGGGGACCTCGATGTGGTCGAGCACACCATCGAAGGCGTAAGCCTTGTTGGCCGTGCCGAAGCGGTCGGTCGTCAGCGTGGCGCCGGAAACGTTGCCGTCGTGGCTGTTGCCGCTGCCATCGGTGGCGTCGCCCGTGAAGGAGTAGCAGGCCACTTCATCCATTGGCGGTTGGGCAAGGGCGCATGCAGCGATCGGGAAAGCGAAGAGCGACAGGGTGTAGCGGTGGATCATGGAACCGTGGTTGGTGAACGAAAGTAGAGCGCAGGTCTGGTAAAGGGTGACCTTCGCACTTGCTCGGTTGTCCCTTGGTGCGTGCGCTCGGGTTTTACTCTAGAGCCTCCGGCCCGCCCCGCATTTTCAGCACATACATAATGGACACGCACTTGACGGCTATCCCGTCAGCGGAGCATGTTCCTCAATTGCCACAGCCTTCAGCCTGCAGTACGGTTTCACGTTCCATTGAATTCCGCTAACCGCTCCCCCACCCATGCGCGGGCTTGGGGCAGGGTTGCGAAAACGGCGTGCGCATAGTCAGGCGGGTGCTGCGCGTAGTAGAGCGATACGATCGCGCGCACATCCTCTTCCTCCACCACATTGGCCATGGCGATGATGGGATCCTCCACCGTGGTGCCGGCATACTGGTCGTTCTCCAGGAAGCTCATGGCGAAGCCGCTGCCCTCGGGCACCACCACGATCATCACGTAGGGTTCATCGCCGAAGAACTCGTGGCGCACCAGCATGGTGGCCCGTATGGTGGCAACGTCAAGCGTGATGCCGGGCTTCCAGCGTTGCAGGACCAGTGCGCCCGTGCGCTCCAGCCAGGCGTGATCCGTTTCTATTTCCAGTTTGCGCTCTGCCATGAGGGTAAGCATGATCGACCGTTCGGTGCTGCGGATCGTACCGACGTGAGCACTGTTGCCGGTGCCCTGAACAGTCCCTACCGCGCATAAGAGACCAAGAACCGGATGCCGGGCGCACCCGAAGCCGTTTGCGTGCGGGCTTCCTCGCGCACGATGAGATCGACCCCGTGCAGGGTTACGGCCCGCACCGCGTGGTTGTCCGGTTTCCATTCGCGGTACAGCCAGTTGCGGCAGCTGCGTTCAACGGCGTCCCTCTCCTGTTCGGTCAACGGCAGTTGGGCACTGTCGCATGGGTTCAAGTGCAATGCTTGGATGGTGAAGGCATCCTCTTTGGCCATTGTCTTGCGGAACACGATCACCGATCCGATGATCCTGTTCGCATGATCACGGATGGGTGCTGCGCTGTCGCTGATCAGGTGATCGGTACCGTTGCGCCCCACGAGGCATGAATGTTCGGGCAGGGTCATGATCGATCCATCGTACAAGGCCCGCAGGCCGGAATTGGGCACAGGCTGGCGTGTATGCAGGTTCACGAGGTGGAAGACCTCTTCAATGGGATTGCCCCGGGCATTTTCGATGGTCCAACCGCTCAGCCCTTCAGCCACCTCGTTCATGAAGGTGACCAAGCCAGCGGTATCGGTGGCGATCAAGCCGTCGCCGATGCTGGACAGCGTGCTGTAGGTGTGCTCAAGCTCCTTCCGCGCGATCCTTTCCTGCTGCTGCCGTTCATGTACTTCCCGCTTCCATTTCCGGACCCTCGAGTGTGCCCACCCGCCCACGCCGGCGATCACCCCACCGATGGTCAGAAAACGGAAAGCGCCTTCGGGACTTGCGCCCAACTGCAGGGAGTAGCGCGGTGCAGCAAAAAAGTAGCAGGCAACCAGGAAACCAAGGAACAACGCGCTGAACCCGGGCCCCGTGCCACCCAGAGCAGTTGCACCGAACACTGCGAAATAGAACAGGTAGTACGGCATGTGATCGCCGAGCACGGGATCCAGCAACGCACGCAACAGCATGGCCAAGGACACGGCCACGACAGCAGCACCGTAGCTGCGGCGAGCGGTAAGATCGATGTGCATGGTGTTGCGAATATGGGGAACCGGCTGATGGGGATCGCGCCCAACAAGATCCCTCTTGTCCCCTTATGGCCGACGTTCCAGGAGTTGCTCGCACACGCTCGGGTCCGACCCGAAGGCGTCACACCCTGACTTCTTCCGGCTTGCGGCCAATTACAAGGAGAAGAAGTACGCGACCCCACATCGCCGAGAAGTTCAACACCTACCGCTTCGCGGACTACAAGGAGAAGGTGATAGACTTGCGGAAGAGGGTGACGACGGTGAGTGTGGGGTCGCAAGCAGTGGTGGTGATGATGATGAAGACTCAACGGGGATGACACTGACCCGGAAACTCGAGCAGTTCCATGCACGCGCTCGTGCGAACCGCTGGATGCGAGCCTACACGGTGTTCGTGCGTGTGGCGTTGGCAGCGGGCTTCGTGCCTTCCGGCCTTACCAAGATCTTGGGCGAACGCTTCACCTCGCTTTCTTCCCTGCATCCCATGGGCCATTATCTGGAGGCCCTCTACCATACGGGTTATTACTACACGGCTATCGGCGTCCTCCAAGTCGCGGCTGCCCTGCTGCTGCTGATCCCGCGCACCGCATTGCTGGGCGTGCTCATCTATTTCCCCATCATCCTCAACATCTGCATCCTGTCCTTCGCGGTGCGGTTCGAAGGTTCACTGATCGCCTCTCCGTTGATGGTGCTCGGCTGCCTGTACCTGCTCTGTTGGGACTACCACAGGCTGAAGTATATCCTGCCGAGGACAGCGCCAGCGCCGGAGCCAGTTGTCACCGGCCCGGCACCGCGCACAGGCAAGTTCCCGGTCGCCTTTGCGCTGAGCGCGGTACTGGTGGTGAGCATCGTGGTGTTGGTGACGACGAACCTGTATGCCCTCCGCCCCCGCAACACCATGCGCGATTGCCTTACCCAATGCGCAGGCAATAACAAGCCGGAAGCCTGCCGCACCTTTTGCGCTTGCATCCACACGGAGGGACAACCGCTGGACTCGTGCTTGGCAGCCTTTGAAAAGGCGCCGGCGGAAGTTGGCGCGCCATGAGAATGGGCGGATACAGTTCGGCAACAGCGACCGGTATGGGTGGATGGACCAGCGTGGAGAAGAGACCCGGCGTCCTCACCATTGCCTCGGCGTTCAACACCTACCACTTCGCGGGCTATAAGTAGAAGGTGATAGACTTGTTGGAACGGGTGACGACGGTGAGCGTGGGGACGATGGAGGTGGTGGGGGACATAGAAAGCCGAACGCTGAGTGATGGCAGCGGCTGACCTGGGAACACGGACGACCTTTGTGCCCAGCCCCCAGATGGTATGACATCCCAGGAACTACAACAATTCGCCCAGCTTGTTCGCAGGGGATCCCTGTCGGTGCTCACCACTTGGCGGGAAGAGGTAGCCAAGCTGCCCTCCGCCCAGCACTTGAGCGTACCCGTGTTGAACGATCATATACCCGCGCTGCTCGAAGAGTTGGCCGTAGCGTTCGAGACGCGCTCGGATGTGAGCATCACCGATGCACTGATCGAAGGCACCCCTGTGGCCCATGGCGAGCAGCGGGTCGCAGATGGCTTCGATATCGTGGAAGTGGTGGCGGAATACAACATCCTTCGGGGTTGCCTGCATGATCTTGCCGTGGCCAACGGACTGAACATGGCGGGCAAAGCGTTCCATATCCTGAACCGCGTATTCGATGGCGCCATCGGGCTCGCCGTGGAGTCCTATTCCATCCAGCAAGCGAAAGAAGTGCAGCGCCGCAGGGAAGAATACCTCGCTTTCGTCACCCATGATCTGCGCACCCCGCTGAACGCTATCGCGTTGACCGCAAGCATTCTGGAAGACCCTGATCAGGAGGGGATCACACCGGCAGAGCGGGCGCGCCTGTCCACGTCACTGACGCGCAACGTGGCCCATCTGAAAGCCTTGGTGAACAAGGTTCTCGAGGAGAACACCAATCTGGCTACGGAGGTGGGCGTGAAGTTGGAGCGGCGCCACTTCGACCTGTGGCCCAAGGTGGAAGGTTTGATCCACGACATGCGGCCGATCGGCGGATCAGGGAGCGTGGTGCTGTTGAACGAAGTGCCCTTGGACCTCGTTGTCTTCGCTGATGCCAGCCTGGTGGAACGGATCATGCAGAACCTCATCGGCAATGCGATCACCCACACGCTACGTGGAGAAGTCCGGATAGGTGCAAAAGAGCGCACGAAAGAGGGTCTGGTGGAGTGCTGGGTCAGCGATACGGGCAAGGGAATACCCGCGCACCGCCTCGGTGAGGTATTCCACAAAGGGGAAGGTGATGACGAACGGGTGGAGAGTTCAGGCCTGGGCTTGGCCATCGTGAAAACATTCGTGGAAATACATGGTGGCGCTGTTCATGCCGAGAGCGTGGAAGGTCAGGGCTGCACGATCCGGTTCACCTTACCATTGGCAGGTAGCTGAGGGTCAAGGTGGGCTATGGAAAACAACGCCAGCCCACCCTGGTGCTGATGGGGGCCGATCCCACCATCGCCGCGAAGTTCATCACCCACCGCTCTGCCTCCGGCAGGTGAAGTCGCGGACAAAGGCGAAGGTGGTAGAATTGTTGAGGAGGTGACCACATCGCGACTTCGCCTGTTCGTTCGAGCGCACGCCGATGGAAGAAGCTGGTTCCGAATTCCGGTCGACCGGGAATGCGAACGTTCCACCGCGTATCCAGCGGCGCCTGGATGCGGCTTGGGTGCGCGACCGTTTCGACCGCATTGCTTGGCTTTACCTTTTTTTCGAGTGGTTGTTCCTGGTACCCGCCAAATTGCGTCCGCTTGCCGTGGAGAGTTTGGCTTTGCTACCTGGTGATCGTGCGGTCAGCGTAGGATGCGGACATGGGCGAGCCCTGCCTCTCATGGCAGCCGCAGTCGGCCCGGCCGGTCATGTGACCGGGGTCGACCTTTCGTTAGGCATGTTGCACTACGCGTACAAGCGGATACGAAGACAAGGGGTGCACAATGTGTCGGTGATCCATGGCGATATCCGGAATTACCGGGCTTCCGCTCCGCTGGATGCTGTGCTCTTCAGCTTCTCACTGACCACCTTCGGCGATCCAAATGCGGTTTTGCAACACGTATGGGAACAGTTGCGCCCTGGTGGCCGTCTGGTGGTAGCAGATGCGCACCTGCCGCCACGGGCCGCGCTCCTGCTTAAGCCCCTTATGCCGTTGATCCACTGGTTCCAGGAAGCCACTGTGCTGGGTGATCCCGCTATGCGCCCGATCGAGGAATTGGGCCGTCTTGGCGCACCGGTGCATGTACAGCGATCGCGCGGTTTCTATTTCGTGGCGAGCATGATCAAACCGCTTAGCTGAGACCGTGGAAGGGGAAGGAATGTTCGTGCGCAAGTGTTTTCGGACCTTGTCAATGGGCCAGGCTGCAATACGATGAGGAAGAACGAGATCCCTGCTCCACCGGTTGACCTCGGCCCGACGGTGGTGCAAGGTGCCGGGAAGCAGATGCGCAGGGCAGCGTGGGGGTTCTTCCACAGTAGTGGCGCTCATCCTGCACGGTTCATCGTTGCCTGCTTTTTGCGGGTCACTACCAAAATGTGATCCCATGAACAAGGACGAACAAGCAGGACCGGCAGCAACGGAACACAAGTCAAAGGGCAGTGACGAAAAGACGGATAAGAAGAAAGACCCGGACCTGTATGATCCTGGAGGCATGGCCGGCCGGAAGGCCGGCATTGTGAAGGAAGTCGAGGAAAAGCTTCTGCAGGAAGGCGACGGCCGGCGCCCGGAAGAGTCCAACTCCCGCGGGTGAAGCCCCCGGTCTGCAGTGCTCTTAAGATCATCCGTGAAGGTGCCCAAATGTCCGCAGCTCCATGAACTTCACCAGCTGCGCGGTTAAGCCAGCCTGGGCAGTGGCTTTCCGGTTTGTTCCTTCACCCCGGTCGGCATGGACCGCGTCCGGCTGTTCACGTCCCAAGGCTCACTGTATGGAACATGGCCGGCATTGTAGCCGTTGTGCTTCGGCATGCCGATGTTCAACAGGACCGGATCAGGTCGGCCTGCGAAAAACCTTTGCTCCATGGAACTGACGATCGCCTTGGTCCAGATGCGCATAGCAGCGATGGATCCGCTGAAGAACCTGGAGCGCATGGAGGCCTTCGTGGCCAAGGCGAAGAAAAAGGGTGCCGACCTGGTGGTCTTCCCCGAGGATGCCGTGTGTGGTCCTCTCGGTGGCCAGACCGCTTTCGTGGAGTACGCTCCGGAGTATCTCGCGCGCATGCAAGCCCTCGCCGCCCAACATGCCATCGACCTGGTACCCGGCTCATGGACCGTTCCGGATCAGGGTGTACTCTACAACCAGGCGCACTATATCGATGCCACCGGGGCATTGCTGGGTACCTACCGCAAAGTGAACCTGTGGGAGACCGAGCGCGTGAACATTTCACCGGGCACGGCGGCCAGTGTATTCCCCACACGCTTCGGTATGGTGGGCCTCATCATTTGTTGGGACATCGCCTTTCCGCCCATGTTCGCCGCAATGAACGAGCAGGGCGCCGAACTGGTGATCTCCCCGACGTATTGGTCATTTCCCCGAAAGGCATTACGCACGGGCGCGGCGCTCAGCGACGAAGTGTTGCTCATCGATTCACTGTGCACCACACGTGCTTTCGAGAACAACATCCTCTTCGCATACTGCAACGCTGCGGGCCAGTTGACCGATCAGGGTGTGGTGACCGTGCTGTCAGGCCGCTCACAGCTCACACACCCCTTGGACAAGGTGATCTGCCAGGCCGAAGGGAACAAGGAACAGATGCTGGTGGCGCATGTAAAACTCGCGCGATAAGTAACGGTGGCATAGCGTTGTTGCCGGGACCACATGGGCCCTTCACCCGGCCATTGTCCTACTTCTCCTCACTTCCGGTCTTGTCCTCCGAAGGGGTGTCGCCAAGGATGGCGTGGCCAACGGTCTCGCGCACGTCCCGCACAGCGGTGATCGCCGTGGCCAGCACTTTCACCACCGCTTTCCGTACGGGACCTTCTGCTTTGGTGGTACGCTTCTTCGCCGTGCGGACAATTTTCCGTGCGGTCTTCTTTACAGCCTTCTTAGCCTTGGCAATGGCCTTGGTCGCCGGCTTCCTCTCGGCGGTCGCCTTCTTCACGGCCTTCCGGATAACCTTGGCTCCTTTGCGTGCGCTGGCGCGCACTATAGCCTTCCCAGATCCGGCCTTCGCAGCCGCTTTCTTGCCCGCCTTCTTTACCGATCTTACCGCTTTGCGGGCAGCTTTCTTCACTGCAGCTTTCTTGACAGCAGCTCTTTTGAGGATGCGCTTGGCCATGGGTACCTGTTTTTGATAAGGTATTCGATATCACTTTTCACACCGGGGATGCCGAGAACAATGCACGGAGCTTGTTCAGCACGGGACGGTGCACCAAGTGCATTTGGTAGCTGTATACCTGGAATTCCATGGAGCCCTTGTACGAGCGGCAGGTCAGCACGCCTTTCTCCGCGTGCCTCACCACTTCATACTCCCGACCGAGCATGCTGGTGAACGGTGATCTCATCATCCGTACACGATCACCCGGATAGAAGTGGTCCTCGCTCGTCTCCACGATCATCTTCTTGAAGGCATCCAGTGTTAGCGGGCTCATGGCTTGATCATCTGTCCTGGCCTTTTCAAGCAACCTGCCAAACCGCTTACGTGCTTGGAAAAAGGGAGTGATCGAGGATGTTGTGGTAATTGTTCCTCAACAACTCCCCAACAACATGTAGATGATGGCGAAGACGAGGACAGTGCCCAAGCACCCGCCGCCCCATTTGTAGGCCGCGGCTCCGGCCAACAGGCCGCGTAGCGGATCTTTCATGTGCAGTTGATATGTGCTTTCTTGTTCGGATCGCAGGCCGATGGCCTTCACCATTGTCCGGCAAGGGCTGCGCCTCAATGCGCGGGTACCGTTACAGGAGGACGATCGTAGAGTTTCTGCCAGCGTGCGAACTCCGCAGGTCCCAGGATCCGTTTGATGTCCGCGTTGCGCCGATCGTTCAGCACGCTATAGCTGGCAGCGGTGCGCGGGTCATTGCCCAGGTCCATGTATTCCCTCTGGTAGCTGCCATCCACATCGCGCAGTTGTTGGAGCTTGTCGGCCGGGATGTTCAGTGCGCTCCCCACTTGGTCATCGAACATCACCCAGCCGCGCTCGTCCACTTTCTGCGCTTTGGGTTGCTTCGTGCGATCGGTCTGGGCGCGCAGCCCCAAGGTTGCGAACACGAGCAGCCCGGTCAATGCCAGGACCCACGACCTCTTCGCCATCTCCGACAGCTTTGCGCTGAAATAGGGGCGAAGGGTGCGACGGCGCTTCGCTCGCAAGGCAGGTGATGGCTCCGGGGTTCGTGATGTTCCGGTCTCCGTAACACTAGGCTCGGGAACGGTGGACTGGGGCGAGTTCGACATGGTGTACGCTTTTGCGACGTCATCCATGACTGAACAGATCCAGAGCCGATCAGGTGGATCGGATCGGCGAGCACTTTGGATGTGCTTCATCCCAACCAGCCCAATATCCCATGCCTGCGAAGCGACTTCCCCCGCCCAGCACACCGGAACTGCCCATCTCCCCGGTTTCACGCCTTACCTTCTGGATCGTTGTCAGCGCCATTGGTGCCCTTACTCTGGTCTGGATGTTCCGCCCGGTGACGTCCACGGGTAATGACAACGCGAACAAGGTCCGGGGTAGGGACATCACCCAGGCGGGTTCTGTCCAATGATCGCCCCAGCCCTTCCACGGAGTTGATGCGCTTATGCACATTGACTTTTCCGGAAGGCGCTGGAGACCCCACGCGGAACGGGACATCGGACCTGCGGCACAAACGCTGCTTTGCGATCAGAAAAACACAACGCCATGGACAGTACGAACGACAAGATCAAAGGCAACTGGAACATGCTGAAGGGAAAACTGAAGCAACAGTATGCCGACCTCACCGACAACGACCTGTTGTACGTGGAGGGGAAGGAGGATGAACTGCACGGCCGCCTACAGAAGAAGCTGGGCAAGACCAAGGACGAGGTGAACGGGATCATCGATCGCCTCACCAGCACCGAACGCGAACGTGCTTGACCTGAACGCCTCGGTGTTCATGAACGGTCCCGACTTGTCGGGACCGTTCTGTTTTCAGCGCGGTCCATGCTTTGTCCGGATGCAAGTGCATGAAGGCTCACCTCCCCTCAATGGATCCTGAGAAATGACGACCAGAATGAAGCAGAGCTTTCCGGCCGCCGGTCGCACGCAGGAGAGCGCCAGGGCCACATCAACCGGCAGGCCCGTACGAGGAAGTGATAGCCTCCGCGGCCGAACTCAGTTGCAGGATGGTGCGGTCGCGGAACCCAGGGCACAACGCCCGGTGATGCTTGTGGATGACGACCTTGATCTACTGCGGCTCGCCAAGACCGCCTTGGAGCGCGCAGGCTTCCAGGTGGATGCGCGGGCCGAGGCACCCACATGGGATGATCTGCAACGTGTGCACCCCGCAGTCGTGTTCATGGACATCGAACTGAAAGGCGAGAACGGTGTGGACATCTGCCAGGCCATAAAAACCAACGGACGTGCCGCACACTTGCCGATCATTCTCATCTCCGGCCACGGCGAGGACCGCTTGAAGGACGAAGCCGAACGTTGCAAGGCCGATGGCTTCCTGAGCAAGCCGTTCAGCACGAAATTGCTCGTGAAGCTGGCTGAGCACTACACGGAACTTGCTGCGGAACCCTTGCCGGTCCTCGGAAGCCGGCCGCACGTGGTCCCGTCATCGTGAGGAGGAACGACCCTTCGATCCGGCTCAGGACAGGCTCCGCGATCCATGCGCGCTGGCAGGTAGCCGTAAGGCATCGCCGCAAACCTCGGTAAGCACTGCTGTTCAGAAACCCTCTGAAGGACCAAGCGCCTCCGCCAGTGTCCACTGGTTCACCGGCTTCACCAAATGAAGGTCGAACCCGGCCTCCATGCTCTGCAGCTTGTCCTCCGGTTCCCCGCGACCTGTTACCGCTATCATCTTCACGCTCCCGCCCCATGGCATTGCACGGATCGTCCGGCACACTTCAAATCCATCCATGTCGGGCATGCCCAGATCGAGCAATATCGCATCCGGGTGAACTCTATCCACCCAGTTCATGCCATCCACTCCATCGTATGCCGTCAGCACTTCATAGCCCATTCGCTTAAGCAGCAGGCTGAGTATGATCGCCGTATCCAACTCATCATCCACCACCAACACGCGCTTTTTCCGCGCGGACGCTGAAGAGGTCTCTGAGGCCTCGGTTTCCTGTCGCATAGCTCTTGGAAGCATGGTGTTCTGCATGACGACAGGGAGCCAAACATCAGGCCATGGGGTTGTGCTTGCAGACCAACGGGGTGCTACTGCCGCGTTAGGTTGTTGATCTCCACATGTTCGGGGAAACACGATGGGATGGGACGCGGGATCCCGAACGGCACGCCGAATGTCCTACGGTTGGAAACACCGGACCCATGAACAACATCCTGAACATCATTATCGTACTGCTCATCTTGGGCTGGCTTGTAGGTTTCTTCGGTTTCGCCGTCGGCAACCTCATCCACATCCTCCTCGTGCTGGCGGTGATCGCCATCATCTATAGGCTGGTGACCGGCCGTAAGGTTTAGGCCCACTGGTCGGACACTTTTTCGTTGAGTTCGCCGAAGCCCCGACTTGTCGGGGCTTCGGCATTGGTGCACCCCGGAACGGAACAAGCCCTGGCACGTTCGGTGTAGAAAATGACACCCTCAGGGGTCGGCACTCCACACCCGCCGAGCTGTTTCGCTACGGCGTACAATGGATCGTTCGTTGTGCAAACCCGCCATGCGAGCGGGTTTCCGCATAGCACGTTGTTGGCCACGTACACGCGGAGCGGTGCTTGCCGAACCATCTGCAACCCAAAAACAGGGAAATCATGAGCAACACACAACAGGATGCTGGCCGCAAAGCCGACCAGGACAAAACGACGAAGTCGGCCGGTGCCGATAGGAAGTCCACCGAAGCCACAAGCAAGGAAGACCGGAGCAAGCAGGATCGCGAAAGCGAAGAAGTCAAGAAGGGCGCTGGCATGAGCAAGGACAGCAGCAAGACCAGCGCAAAGGCCGGTGACGGCAAGAACGATAAAACCAATAAAAACCGATAGACCATGGCAAACGAGCAGAACAGGGGTAACAACCCTGACACGGGCAACAATCCCAACCAGGACGCGGCCAATACGCAACGCGACAAGACCACAGGCGCGCAACCCGGTTCGAATACGCAACGAGAAGGTCAGTCCAACAGCGGCAACCAGCCAGGCACCAACCGCCAAGGGGCCGAGAGCACGCAGATGGAAAAGGACAAGAACGCTCGTTCGGGCAACCAAGGCAGTGGCGGGAATGCCCAAGGTGCAACGCGGGACGCAGGAAAGAACGCTTCAGCTGGGACGGATCGCAACGCAACGAACAGCGGGTCCGATGACCACGGCGATCGCAACAACAGCGGAACGGCCATGACCGATGAGGATGACATGGACAACCGTGCATCCGCCGCCCAGGATGGTGGAACGGCCGATCGCAAGTAGTGCGATCCTACAAATGGGCAAAAAGCCCCGGCACCAGCCGGGGCTTTTTGCTCGTGGATGTGCTGTCCTTCCACCATGGCGCGCAAGGGGGACGGTGTTCCGCAGATAGTGTTCGATCCACGGATGAACTGCGCGCGTACCGATCATGGTCCGCAGTATGGATCTACTCGGGCATCGCGGTTTCGCACCTACGGTAGTACCAAAGGCGGCGCGCCGGATCACCAAGCAGGGATGTTCATCCCTGCTTGGTTCTTTTTTCAGGGGAGCTGTCCCGACAAATCCGCACTTGTCGCCGGGTTTACACAGTGTACAACCCCAGAATGGGGCATGGTGGCACGATCTTCTGCATGCAGCGCGGCGGTCCACGTTTTGCGCGCTAGTGCGCATGAGCATCCTACCCTACGCCGAAGCCGGTGACGGAGTGCCGCTATTGATGATCCATGGCTTTCCGCACGACCGGCGGCTTTGGCGGGAACAACTGGACGGCCTGCGCCGGAACGCGTGCGTGATCGCACCCGATCTGCGCGGTTTCGGCCAGGCACCTCCTGCACCGGAGGGCATGACGATAGAGGATCATGCCGCTGACCTGAAAGCCCTCATGGATCATAAGCGCATTTCAAAAGCAGTGATCTGCGGCCTTTCCATGGGTGGATACGTCGCCCTGGCTTTTGCGGAACGCTATCCGAAAGCAGTGCAGCGGTTGATCCTGTGCAGCACCCGTTCCGGTGCCGACGATGCAAAAGCAAAGGAAGGCCGCACGGCCATGGCGCGGCGCATCAGTGAGAACGGCGTGGAACAACTTGCCGATGCGATGTTGCCGAAAATGCTCGCTGCCTCCACGATCAAGGGATCCACGGAAGCAGCCGCAACCGTTCGGCTGATGATGGCGACCCAGGCACCCGCCGGGCTGATCGCCGCATTGCACGCCATGGCAGCGCGACCGGACAGGACAGGACTGCTGGCGTCCATCAAAGTACCCACGCGCGTCATTGCCGGCACAGCCGATGCAATGATCCCATCATCTGAAAGCGAGGCCATGGCCCACGCCATACCCGGGAGCGACCTGATGCTGATACCGGAGGCGGGCCACCTGCCCAATGTGGATGCACCGAAAGCGTTCAACTCGGCTTTACGCGCCTTTCTGGTGGGCATGCACCAAGAGGCGAAGGGCTAAGCTTCTTCCGACATCAAGCGGTCCAACGTGCCACTGTCGATGGGCTTAACCGTGTGTCCATCGAAGCCCGCTTCCTCGCTCCGGCGCCGATCCTCATCCTGCCCCCAGCCGGACAATGCAACAATGCGGATATGCTTGCCCCATTCGGTCCCGCGCATCCGCGCGCACGCTTCATATCCGTTCATCCGCGGCATGCCGATATCCATCAGCACGATCTCTGGCTTGAAGATCCCGCCCAATGCCAACGCCTGTCCGCCATCGTTCGCTACCTCCACTGTATGTCCGCGTCGTCTCAGGATCAACGACATGGATAGTGCGGCATCCTGGTTATCGTCCACTACCAGCACGCGGCGTGAAGGTCCTGTACTTTTTGTCCCGGACTTCGATGTTTTCGCAGGTCCGGATCCCCCGGATAGCAATGGCAGGCGAACGGTGAATTCGCTCCCTTGCCCAAGACCCGCACTCTGTCCTTCCACTTTGCCATCGTGCATCTCCACCAATTGCTTCACGATGTTCAGTCCGATGCCCAATCCGCCGCCCGCCTGTGTTTTCTGTGCGGGATCGATCTGCGCGAACATGTCGAATGCATGAGAGATGGCCTCCGGTTCGATACCGATGCCATTGTCCTTCACGCGGATGACGGCAGTATTGCCTTCCCGCTCGACGTTCACCTGGATGCGGCCGCCCTTGGGCGTGTACTTGGCAGCGTTGTTCAGAAGGTTGGCCACCACCTGGGTCAATCGCGCCGCATCGCCGTTTACCACCATGTTATCCGACCCCATGTTCACCTCCAGCTGATGGGCGTTACGTTCGATCAGCGGTTTACAGCTCTCGATGGCCGTGGCTACAATGCCACTCAAGCTGGTTTGTTCCCGCAGCAGTTCGATCTTTCCCCGACTGATGCGGCTCAGGTCCATCAGGTCGTCCACCAGGCGGACCATGTGATCGAGCTGGCGGGTCATCATGGCGCGCGTGGTCTCCATCACTCCCGGGTCGTCGGGTGCCAATTCCATCAACTGCAAGCCGTTCTTGATCGGTGCCAATGGGTTGCGCAGTTCGTGGGCGAGCGTGGCCAGGAAGTGGTCCTTGTGCCGGGAAGAACTCTCGAGCTCCTCTTCTGCCTTCTTCTGTTCGGTGATGTCGGTATTGGTGCCGAACCAGCGGATCAATTCACCGTTCGCCGCCCTTACCGGGACGGAGCGCGATAGGAACCAACGGAATTGGCCATCCTTGCCCAGCAAGGGGAAGGTCTCTTCCCACACCACCCCCGCGCTCACGCCGCGCATATGACTTTCATTCACACGCTGCATATGATCCGGATGCATCACCATGCGGCGTTGTTCGGGTGTGCCATTGAGCATGTCTATTCCCGAATAGTTTTCCCATTGCTTGTTGTACCAAATGGGTTTCCCCTCGGCATCCCCGATCCAGGCCAGTTGCGCCATGCTGTCGGCCAGCAGGCGGAAACGCTCTTCGCTTTCGCGCAACAGTTCCCCTGCCTCGCGTTCGGTGGTGATGTCCGTGAGCGTACCGAACCAGCGTACCACATTTCCGCTGGGATCGCGCACGGGCCTGGCGGTGGCCAGGAACCAATGGAACTTGCCGTCCTTCCCTTTCAGCGGGAAAGTCTCCTCCCATTGCTCGCCTTTCTCGGCACGGGCCCTCAGCGACGTCGAAACGCGTTCGTGGTGATCGGGATGGTGCAGGTCTTTGGCGTTGAGCCGGATCTGTTCCCCGCTCATTCCGGTGAATTCCTCCCAGCGCTTGTTGAACCACATGGTACTGCCATCGGCCTCGGCCATCCAGATGAGCTGCACCACATTGTCTGCCAGGAGATGGAAACGTTCCTCGCTCTGGCGGATGATCTCCCGCGCGCGTTTGTCCGCGGTGATGTCGCGGATCACCTTGCTGGCACCGATGATCTCGCCCTTGTCGTTCTTCAGGGGGGACAGGGTGAGCGCGACATCCACCGGCTTACCGTCCTTGTGCAGGCGCACGGTCTCGTAGTGCTCCACGCGCTGCCCTTTGCGCACCATGTCCAGCAGCAGTTCCTCTTCTTCCTTTTTGTCCGGCGGGTACAGCAAGTGGTTGGATCGGCCGACGATCTCTTCCGCCGTGTAGCCGAAAATGCGTTCGGCACCCTTGTTCCAACTGGTGATGATGCCTTCGATGTCGCGGCTGAGGATGGCGTCATCGCTGCTTTCCACAATAGCCGCCAAGCGGCGCGCGGCTTCCTCGGCGAGCTTCCGCTGCGTGATGTTCATCGTGCCGCCCAACATCCGAACGGGCTTGCCGTGCTCACGGAGCACCACTGCGTTCGTGAACACCCAGTTCACCTCACCCTTGTCGTTCAGGGTGCGGAACTCGACCTCGTACGGCACATTCTCGTGCAACGCCGCTTTGATCGCCCTGCCCACCCTTTCGCGATCATCGGGATGGATAAGTTCGGAATAACCCGCCAGTGAAGGAATGAAAGCCCCTTTCACCACACCGTGTATCTCATATACGGGATCGGTCCAGGTGATCGTGTCGGCCAGCACATCCCAATCCCAGATGCCCAGCTTGCCCGTAGCAGTTGCTATTCGCAACCGTTCCTCGCCCAGTCTGCGCTCGGTGATGTTCTCGAATATGGCCATGATGTACGGCTCTCCACCCATGGTAACGCGGTCCGCGCTGGTGCGCACGGTCAAGCGTGTTCCATCCCGTCGCATCAGATCGACCTCAAGATCACGTGCGCTTCCCGTATTGATGATGCCGTCCATGATCCGCTTCCTTGCCTCGGGGTCCGGATTGAAACCAAGCTCAAGACTGGTCTTGCCGAGCATCTCCGCTCTGCTCCAACCGACCATTTCCGCGAAAGCAGGGTTCACGTCCGCGATGCGGCCGTCAGGCACCGCGTTGAGAATGATGCCGAACGATGCATGCTCATATATCGCCCTGAACCGCTCCTCACTGGTTGCCAGGGCATGTTCGATCTGGACGCGATCGGTGATGTCGATGAGCACGTTATGTCCGCCGATCACCGTTCCCGATGCATCGCGAATGGGTTCTGGATGAACGAGCGCATGGCGGCGTGTTCCATCGGGTCGTTCGATGATCACCTCATCGCGCAACGAGCGGCCTTCCTTGATCGCCCGGGCCATGGGACTTGTTTCGCGGGTCAGTTCTGCACCGTCCCTGCTGAAGAGGCGATGCGCTCCGTGCCACTGTCCTTTGACAAGGTCCGGTGCACGGCCCCAGAGTTCCGCGGCTGCGGGGTTGTATAGCAGGATGCATCCTTCGGTGTCGCAAGTGTACACCGCTGCGGGCAAGGTGTCCATCAACTGGCGGTAGCGCTTCTCGCTTTCGCGGAGGGCTAGGGCACTGATACGTTGTTGCTCCAATTCGCGCTGAAGCGCGGTGTGCAGATCTGCATTGTCGATGGCCAATGCGGCTTGCGCGGCCAGGGTGGTGATCATCTCCTCGGCCTCCCGCGTGAAGCGTGCGGGCTCCGGATGACCGAAGAACAAGCCACCGAGCACCTTGCCGTCGCGGGAGGTCACCGGAACGGCGAGGTAGCTGGCTACAGGGGCGTGACCCTTGGGCATGCCTTGGTACGGTGCCATGTGTCCATAGCGAGGATCCTTGCGCACATCATCGATGCGCAACACACCTTCGCCGCGGAACGTCGGCCCGAACAGATCCGTGGCCCGTGGCATGGGGAAGTTGGCGAAGGCCTCGCGTGGAAGTCCCGACAGGGTGTAGAGCATGTAGGACTTACCCTCGGCATTCGTGACGTTATGGAAGAACGCGCCGAAGGCCGCGCCTGCGACCTCGCGGCCGGTATCGGTCACTGCCTGCACGATCTTCTCCGTATCCAACTCCGCGATGAGCGTATCGCCCATGGCGTTCATGCGTTCCAACGCGTACGTGCGTTGTCTCAGCGCTTCTTCTGCCGCTTTCAGGTCGGTGATATCCAGGGTGGCACCGAGCATGCGTATCGGTTTCCCGTTGGCGCGGACCACAGAGGCGTTGGTGAACAACCAGAGCACACTTCCATCGGGTTTCACGGATCGGAACTCGAGTTCGTAGTGCGCCTCGTTCCGCAAGGCCGCTCCGATGGCCCGCCCCACCCGTTCACGATCGTCCGGGTGCACCAGATCGGTGAATCCCTTGACCGTTGGCGCGAACGTGTCCGGCTGCACTCCGTGGATGGCGTAATGGGAATCGCTCCATGTGATCCTGTCGGCCACCACGTCCCAATCCCAGATGCCCACCCTGCCTGTCCGCGTAGCGAGTTCGAGCCGCTCCTGGATCTCGCGCAGGGCATCGTTGCGCGCCTGCAGTTCCTCGTTGATCGTCGCGAACTCCTCGTTGATCGATTGCAATTCCTCCTTGGAGGTTTCCAATTCCTCGTTGATGCTCTGCAACTCCTCGTTGCTGGAAACCACCTCCTCGTTGGCGGCCTGTAGTTCCTGCGTGTTGATCTCCGCTTCCTCGCTGATCAGCCGTACCTGTTCACGCGCTTCGCGCAACTCCTGCTCGAGCAATGCGATGCGCTTATCGCGCGCATCGATCGCCCGTTTGCCGGGTTCGCCCTTCTGCGCAGGTTCGGTTGCGGGCGTTGCCACACCTTCCTCGCGGAACAGTACCAGGAAGTGCGGATCGCGCGTGCCGCCCATCGGTAACACCTCGATGCCCACATCCTGCAACCCATTGTTGAGGCGGATGGGGATGCCGCTCTTGCGCATGGGGATCTTCTCCTTGCGCGCTTTCTGTAACAGCGAACGCAGTTCGAAAGCCATATCGTCCCGGACCATCTTCAACAGACTGAGGCTGGCCCTTCCGGTGCTGGGCCCCAGGAACGGTGCCGTTGCGCCCAGGAAGCGGACGATCTCCAGATCCTTGTTGACCAGTACACTGGCCGGAACATAGCGGTGTAGGAGCAACTGCTCCGTTTCGCGGTCCAAGTCGCCATGTGGTGCCGCGAGGCTCGGCGGGACGGGCACTCCGAGCGGGACGGAATGCACCGGGGTCGGCTTGAAATGCAGGTCCAGGTCCAGGCGGCCACCACCGCGGCGCTTCTTGAGGTAAACCTTGTGTTCCCGGTCGGGTTGCATGAATATGTCCCCTGCATTGGCCGGTGTCTCCGACTTTCCAAGGAAAAGGAAACCTGCTGGCTTCAGGGCGTAATGGAAGGCCTTCAGGATGCGGCCTTGGGCGGCGTTCTCCAGATAGATCAACACGTTCTGGCAACTGATCAGGTCCACACGGGAGAAAGGGGGATCCTTCAATAGGTCGTGTTTCGCGAACACGCACATGTCCCGGATCGGCTTGATCACTTGGTAGTGTCCGTCAACGTGCATGAAGTACTTCCCCACGCGCTCGCGTTCCATATCCTGCAACGCGCTTTTCTTGTAGATCCCCAGTCGCGCCTTCTCGATGGTGCGCTCGTTGAGGTCGGTAGCGAAGACCTGTACCGGTGTGCTGATGGCCCGTTCGCCCAGGAATTCCAGCAAAGTGATCGCGATCGAAACCACCTCCTCGCCACCCGCACATGCAGGCACCCAGATCCGCAAAGGATCGGTGCCCGACCGATCGCGGAACAGTTCCGGTAGGACGCGGTCGCTCAAGGCCTTGTAGAAGGCCGGGTCGCGGAAGAAGCTGGTGACGTTGATGAGCAGGTCGCTGTACAGGGTGTCGAGCTCAGTGGGTACCCCACGCAACAGCGCCGAATACTCCGAGAGTTTGCGGCATTTGCTCAGCACCATGCGGCGGATGATCCGGCGATGGATGGTGGTCTCCTTGTACTCCGTGAAATCCACCCCGCGTTGTTCAAGGACGAATTGCAGGATGCGCCGCATTTCATTCTCGTGCTTGGATGGGATGCGTGCCTTCCCGCCCGGGAAAAGCTGCTTCACCAGCTCGGCCAGTTCGCGGCCCATGTCCTCGGGCTTGCGGACCAGGTCCACCACATCGGCCTCACGGGCGCTCTGCGGCATCCGGGGATCCTGTGCGGAATCGTCCTGTACGATCGTGAGGCCATCCTCCGCCTTGATCGCGCGCAACCCTTCGGTACCGTCCATGCCACCGCCGGAGAGCACGATGCCGATCGCATTGTTCTGGTACTCGTTCGCCAAAGCTCGGAAGAAGGCGTCGATGGGGCGCGCCGCGGCATCAACGCGCCCACGCGGTGCCTGCATGGTGAAGGTGCCGTTCACCACGGCTGTATGCATGTTGGAAGGGTTCACATAGAGCCGGTCGGGCTCCAAGCGCATCCCGTTCTCTACCACGAACACAGGCATTGCGGTCTTCTTCCGCAGGAGATCCGACAACGTTTTCTCTTGCTCCTTTTCCTGGTGTGTGATGAATACGTACGCCAGCCCCAGATCGGTGGGCAGGTGTTTCAGCAATCTCGACATCGCGTCGAGCCCACCTGCCGAAGCACCGATGCCCACCACCGGGAAGGCCTGCTTGTCATCCTTGATGATCACCCCCGCTTCTTCAAGCGGTTTCTTCAATCGCACCACGTCCTCTTTGCGGAACATGTTCACCTGCTCTTCGCCCATGGGCACTGCGATCAGTTTCCCACGGCGTACCCATGATCGCACCGTGTTCGGATGGCATCGCAACATCGTGGCCACCTCCGTCAGGGATAGCATTTCCGGGTGTGGCTCTACGGATTTCCGTTTCGTTTCCATCGTTCAACACAAACATGATCCGTTGTGGGTCTCGAGCATCGACAAACGCTGAAAAAAAATGCGACCTGTTCCGAAGCGTGGTGCAATGGGGAATGTTCTCCCCAGATCTGTGTCAACCCAGGTACTCAAGCGGCATGCACATGCGAATGCGCATTACAGATGCGCGCAAGAGAATCGGCATGCGCATCTGAAGCAAAGGCTGCTTTCGGATACCCGCAGAGCAGCGAGAAAGGTCTCATGCGGCCCAGGTTGTTCCACAACTCTTCCAGCAAGTGGGTCGCCTTCTCATGGCCGTTCTGCCAGAGCAGCGCTACCATCTCGCCGTATATGTGCAAGTGCGGATGCTTCGTCGCAACCCGCTTCAGGATCCGCTGCACGATCACGTGGAAACGAGTGTTGTCCGGTAGGCCATCGACCATGATCCTGGATAGGACCTCCATGGCATCCAACGCAACGAACTGGCCGGTCGCTTCCGCTGCGGCCAGATCCAGGCGGAAGGTGCCGGCCCTCACCCGCAGAGCCGCGATATGCTCTGCAGTGGCCACCACCACGGCTGCGTGTTGCGGCCGTAAAGCAGGAACGAGGAAGCGGCAGAGGTTATCGACCAGGTCCGCTTCGGTTTCGTGGAAGTGTACATAGTGCCAGCGGCGCTGCGCAACGTTGCGCTCGAAAAAAGAAAGGTGTGAGGGGTCCGGTTGCAGGTCCATGTTCATGGTTTCAGGGGGAATGAAATCAGACGGGCAAGGGCTGTTCGCGCAGCATGAACAATGCCAACCCATGGCGCATGATCTGCCAGCCGAATGGCATGGCACTGCGCTACAGTTTCGAACCCGGTGCGCAACAATCGCTGAAGGCCTGCGAGTACTTCAATATGTTGGGCAATGACCTGGTGGAAACCTATGCTTCTGAAGTCGAGGCACGGCGGTACTGGCTCGGGCAGGTGGGTTACGCGCAGCAGCCGGTGCGTGTATGGTCCAAGAAGGACACAGGTTCCGATCGCGTACTTGAATTGTTGCCTTGGATGCGCTCGCTGCTGGGTGCGATGACGGCTTTGGCCGATCCTCATTTCAATGAGGATGTACTTGAGGTGATGCGGCGATGGATGGACATCCACCTTGGCGAGGACACCATGTTCATTGAACTTCCACACCGACATCAGGCATTCACGGATGAGGAGGTCCTTGCTCTCACGATCGGCATCACAGGAGGTGAGACCGTTCTCCTATCCGCACCGAACGTCATGTTCATCAAGCTGGAGAAGGATCTCTTCGGTCTGTCGGTGGCCAACGCGGGCAGCTATCTGGTGGAGCGCTTGCTTGCCAAGGAGGTCGAGCCCGCCTATATGCGACGCCCATTCTGATACAGCCGTCACGGTTTGTGGCGGCGGTTCCCCGGTCGTCACGCTGGATCGTGCGGTTCTTACACGCCCTGAATTTCTCGTTGTGCTCATATATGGGCGGCGCGCTGCTTGGGGATCCCTCCTTCATGAAAAGCATACGACCCAACATCTGGCACCCGGAACCCCAACCCGTACAGCCTGCACCCGCTGAGCCCCGCCAGCCTGATCCAGGGACCAAGGAGCCGCAGCGGCGCTTTGTCCAACCCACGGCCCTAACTACTAAGCCATGAAACACCTTTTACTCCCGTTGTCGTTCTGTGCTACGATAGCATCCGCCCAGAACACCTACGACATTTCGGTATCGGATCTCGGCTTCACCCCGGACTCACTCTCCATACAAGCTGGCGATTCCATCCGCGTAACCTTCTATGACATGGGCCACACGTTCTGGCAGGTGTCCCAACAAACCTGGCTTTCGGACAGCAGCACAATGAGCGGGTTGAACTTCGAGCCGTCCTTCGTCGGGGAGAGTTTTACCGTAGCGCTGATGATCCCCGATACCTTCTATTATGTGTGCGCCACGCATGTGGAAATGAACGGGGAGAAGGGCTACATCATCATTCAACCAGCCACTGGGGTTCTCGATCACGCACAGACAACACCCATTCGGTTATGGCCGAATCCGGTCACCGACGCGGTGAACGTAGTTCTGCCCACTGGTGGACTTTCGTTCGCACGCGTGTTCGACGCTCAAGGTCGGCAGGTGATGAATGCCGAATTGGACAACCGTCCCTTGAACGTTGGGCATCTCGGCGCCGGTTCCTATACCATGGTTTGCTTGTCCCATGGTGGAGAAACGCTTGCGCGCGAGGTTTTCACGGTCATGCATTGAACGTAAGGGATCGTCCACCGGATCCCACATGATCGTGTGATCATCGCCACGGGATTTTGCGGATACTGGTGGTAGTCATGCCCACATGAACATGGCGCGGTGCTGGCAGGTACATCACCAAACTCTTGAACCATGGATCCGAAGAAAGACCTCACTGACCTGAAGAACATCCACGACCTGTTGGTCGACGGCCGCAAGGGCTACGCGGAAGCGAGCAAGCGCGCTGATGATATCCGCGTAAAGAACTTGCTATCGGCTTTCAGCAATGAACGTTCGGCATTGGAGGCCGACCTGGATGCTGAACTGCGCGAACTTGAGCCCGGCGCGCCGCACCGCGACGGAACCGTGAAAGGTGATCTGCACCGCACGTGGATGGAGGTGCGGGATGCCCTTAGCACCACGGACAATGCGAACCTATTGAGCGAATGCGAACGCGGAGAATCATACCTCCTGATGCGCTATGATGACATCCTTATGGGTCACGAGCTATCCGCCCGGACCCGCGCCGTGCTTCAGCAACAGCGCACCGCCGTTCAGGAGAACATGAACCGGGTGAAGACGTTGCGGAAGCAGTTCGAGGCGATCGAGAAGTAGGTTCGGACCCGTAGTATGCACAAGCCCCGCGAACGAGCGGGGCTTTTGCTATTGGGGGGTGTCGAACCTACCTCAGTTTCTGCACCTTCCAGCCGTGGCGTTCCTCCGCAATGCGCATGGCGTGCTTGAAGGCGGCGTGCGTGCGCAGGAAGTCGTAACGCTCTTCAGCCACCTTGTCGGCGTACTGCGGCAGGCCGATCAGTTCGCTGAGTATCGGGCGGCACTTGGCGCTGGCCAGGTTGTAGAGCAGCTTCACGTAGTCCACGCTCACCACCATGTCGGTGCCATGCTCTTCGGCCCACTTCTCAGCGCTGGGGTCGTTCAGCACGGCTTGGCACATAAGGGCGTTGAGGAGGAGGCGGGCCTTGGGCAGGAAGGCGTACTTGATGCTGCCTTTGTCCAGGATCTCCTTGGTGATGCGGCCCAAGCGCTCCTGGATCTTGTAGCACAACACGATGCGGCGTGGGTCGGCGTTCAAGCGGCCCGCAGCGAACATCATCTCGTAGATCTTGTCGTCCTCGAAGGCGGTACGCATGCTGCGCATCTTGTCGATCTCCCCTTCGCTGGCCAGGAAGGTCTGCGCCAGCTTCAGCAAGCCGATGGCGCGACTTTCCACGATCCCCAGTTCCTCGAGTTCCTCCGCGCTGTGCCCTTCGAAACTGCGCTCCTGCCGTTCGTAGTAGATGCCCAGCTTGCGGAAGGCGTCCTGCAGTTGCAGCTGGATCATGTCGTTGGCCCGAAGGTTCCAGGGTTGGATCGGGGTCTGCCGGTTGTTGTTGATCGTAACGCTCACCACGAAATCGTCCGGTGCCTCGCTCACCACCTTGGCCATCACGTGGATGTGCTTGAGGCGGTTCTTGATGCGCTGGATGTCCTTATGGTCCTCGTGCTTTTCCAGGAAGCGGCCGATGGTGGTTACGGTCTGCGCACCGTTGAGCAGGCGCGGCTCCAGGATCTCGCTCACTTCATTGGCATTGTGCGTGAAGCGCTCGCAGCTGAAGGTGACGCCGTTGTGGTCGAAGAGGAAGCGGCTTTCGTCCTGGCTGCCGTCAATGAGCATGTCCTTGAAGGCCTTTTCCATGGCACGGTTCGCCGGACTGGTCTCGGGCATACCGTAGCGGATGTTCCGCTCGAAGAACCGGTCGCCCATCTGCTTGTGCATCTGGTGCAGGTCCCATAGCCGCATGAAGCCTACGTGCATGGCTTCGCCATCGGGGCCTTCGGCGTCCAGCACATGGCCCAGTTCCAGTTCGAACCGGTGTGTGCGGTGTTCCTTGCTCGTGCCGGCTTTGCCTGTAACACTCTTGAACACCACCACCATGGTGACGCGCTTGCCCGAGAAGAAGCTATTGATAACGTATTGCTTGTTCTCCAGGTCCTCGCGCAGTTTATCGAGCACGATACCCCGCTCGGCCTCGGCCGGATCGCCAAGGAACACGAACTGGAATTGCACCCGGTCGATGCTGTCGCGATCGTCCTTCAGGCTTCGGCGCAGGCGCTTGGTCAACGCGTCGTCGGCTGCGGAAGTCCCGAAGATGTGCTCCAGGCCACCGCCCAGCAGCTGTTCGAAACCGGTGCGGAAAGTGTCTGCGTTCTTGGTGTTGCGGAAGATGAACAGGTGAAGCGTCTTCTTCTTGGCGTCCACGTGAAAGCCGTCGATACCGGTAGGGCTGCCACCGAAAGCCACTTGCTGCACGGCATCTTCCCGCGGTACGCCCATGATCTCTTCCAAATACAACATGCCGAAGTAGTCGTGCGCGGCACCGCCGTGGGTTGACTTCAGCTCTTTGTGGGCTGCGGAGATCTTGGCATCAGTGATGGACATGGGCCTACGGATTTGTTACGGCCGTGAAACTGCGTAGTCGGGGCCATATCCGCAAGAGCTGAAGGGTGAAAAAGCGATATCCGGGGCGCATTTCTGCTGTTGTTGCCCGGTTCCATCAGGGTCATTACAGGCTCGACCCGACATCGCGGGCGAGTGCGAATGCCCGAGCGCGTCCCGCTGGACAACGGGAGCAAGGCCCTCGCTCCAGGGCAGCCTCTGCGACGCTCAACGCAGGGGTCCGTGCGCTGTCAGGGCTGCACGAAACGGACGGCAACCTGGCCCTTGCTGTCAGCCACCACAGCCACGTGCAGGCCGGATGAAAGCTGCTCTGGCAGGGCTACAACGCCTTCAGGAACCGGACCACTGAACTCCGTTCGGCCCAATGCATCAAGCACGGTCACCTCTGCGGTCCTGCCCAATGGGCCTTCAAGGTGAAGGACACCCTCATGCACCCATGCGTGAAGGCCGGTGGAGGTCAATTCATCCAAACCGGCCGATGGACCCCAGATCGCGTATACCCATTGCGGGTTATCGATGTACGGGTTGCGATTGTCCTGGATGCCGAAGATGGCGTTGTTCCGGTCGGTTTCCTTGCTGTCCACGGGGTCCAGCGCATGCCACGACAACAACATGCCTTCAGCCCACTGCGTGAATTCGCCCCCTGACAACATCGGGCAGCTGGTCCAGGTTGCCGTCTGGTCCATGTACCGGGTAAGCATGTAGAAATAGGAGCGGGCGAGATCACCCTTGTACATATCGATCGGCTCGAAGACATCGTCGGTCACACAGCCTTGCAGCACGCAAGGCCCCAATTTGCTCCCGTTCTGGCTGGTCCACGATGGATTGTCCACTTCACCATAGGCCTGGTTGCCACGCTTCTGGTTCACCCAGCCATCCGTAGGATAAATGTGGAAGAGGTCGCTGTTCATGGGCACTGCATCGTTGAACCAGCTCAACGGGAAACTGTGCTCGCGATTGAAGCAGTCGCCCTCGCTCGTATAGGTTCCGCATTGGTCCACGACGAAGGTGTACAGGTAGGGCTCGTTCGGGCCTGGAACATCGCTGTAGATATCCCACACCTTCCCGTCCGGGCGGTTGTCGGTCACCTGCATATGCCCCCACAACGAACTGTACTGTTGAACGCTGTGGTTGTCGATGATGTCCCGCAACGCTTCCCGCAAGGGTTCCCCGCTCAACCCGAAGGTGCTGTCATAATAACCGGGTGGTGGCTGGGCGACGCTCATGAGCGGCAACAGGCAGATGAGCAGGGCGTAGCGCATGCGGCGAAAGTAGGCCGCCGTTCACCCGTGGCCGCGCCGGACCATCTTTGGCGACATATGCACATCGTGGTGATCGGCGGCGGGGCCGCAGGCTTCTTTGCTGCCCTCAGCGCCAAGGCGCATGATCCGCAGGCCCGCGTGCAACTGCTGGAGAAGAGCAACAAGCTGCTGGCCAAGGTGCGCGTAAGCGGCGGGGGGCGCTGCAATGTGACGCATCACCTGTTGGAGCCCCGGAAACTGGCCCAGCGCTACCCGCGGGGCGAGAAGTTCATGAAGAAGGCGTTGGCCCAATGGAGCGTGAAGGACACCATCGCATGGTTCGAGGGGCGCGGCGCGGAGTTGAAAACCGAGGAAGACGGTCGCATGTTCCCGGTCACGGATTCCTCGCAGACCATCGTTGATGCGTTGGTGAAGGAAGCAATGAAAACAGGGGTGGAGGTGAAGCTGAACTGTGGTGTGAAGTCCATCACTCCTTTGGCGTCCGGCTTTTCACTCATATTGGACAACAGTGAGAGGATCGAAGCCGACCGCGTGATCGTTACCACAGGCGGCCACCCGAAAGCCGATGGCTATGCCTGGCTTGCAGCCTTGGGCCTGCCCATCGTGCCACCCGTGCCCTCCCTCTTCACCTTCAATCTCATCGACAAGAGAATGGCCGAGTTGATGGGCGTGGTGGCACCGAAGGCGATCGTGCGCATACCCGCATTGAAGCTGGAGGCGGAGGGCCCGGTGCTCATAACCCATTGGGGCTTGAGCGGACCAGCGGTGCTGCGCCTCAGCGCATGGGGTGCACGGGAACTGCTTGCGGTGCAATACAGGTACATCGTTCACGTGAACTGGATCGGTTTGAAGGAGGAAGCAGCGCGTATTGCGCTCAACGCGGCTTGGGAGACCAACCCGAAGAAGCAGGCCATCAACGCCTGTCCGTTCGAACTCCCGGAACGGCTATGGGGTTACTTGCTGGACAAGTCGGGCATTGCGGCAACAAAACCCTGCGCCGATGTGGGCAAGCACGATCGAAATCGCTTGCTCGACATCCTCGTGAACGACAAGCATCCCGCTCAAGGAAAAACCACCTTCAAGGAAGAGTTCGTCACCGCAGGCGGGGTGGCCTTGGAAGCAGTGGACCCCGATACGCTGGCAAGCCTGGCCATTCCCGGATTGTTCTTCGCAGGCGAAGTGCTCGATATCGACGGCATCACCGGCGGATTCAACTTCCAAGCCGCTTGGACCACTGGCTGGATCGCGGGAAAGCACGCAAGCCTACCCTGACGGTCGCAAGGCCCTCAAAAGCCCCGGCAGGCTCAACAGCCCCCAGGCGCCTTCCAGCACCATGAATCCCCATTGCCCGATCCGGTATGCATCAATGGCAAGCAGCAGGCCGCCGATGGCGTTGAAAAGATTGTAGGCCAAGCTCTCTTGGCGCATCCATTTCAATTGCGTGGCGCCATAGGCGGAAAGCAGCAAGGCCGCGCCGATGATCTGGGTGATCTGATCCATCGGGGCAAGGTATCGGCACCATCTACATTCGCGGCCCGAAACAGAACCAGTGTCATCCTTAGCCTGAGCCTGCCCTGAGCGCAGTCGAAGGGAAGGATCACACACCACACATGTCATCCTGAGCCCGTCGAAGGACGACACCTTTCAATTCATTCCATGGCACTCCAGTGCGGTATCGTAGGCCTGCCCAACGTGGGCAAGAGCACCCTCTTCAACTGCCTCAGCAACGCTAAGGCGCAAGCGGCCAACTTCCCGTTCTGCACCATCGAGCCCAATGTGGGTGTGATCACGGTGCCCGATGCACGGCTGAACAAGCTGGCCGAACTGGTGAATCCACAGCGCGTGGTGCCTACCACCGTGGAGATAGTGGACATTGCCGGGTTGGTGAAGGGTGCCAGCAAGGGTGAAGGCTTGGGCAACCAGTTCCTCGGCAACATCCGCAGCTGCGATGCCATCCTGCATGTGCTGCGCTGCTTCGATGATCCGAACGTGATCCATGTGGATGGCAATGTGAACCCCGTTCGCGATAAGGAAGTGATCGACACGGAACTTCAACTGAAGGATCTGGAGACGGTGGAAGCGCGCATCAGCAAGATCGCCAAGCAGGCGCAGACCGGCGACAAGGATGCGCGCAAACGGATGGATCTGCTGGAGCGCATCAAGGCCACCTTGATCAAGGGGCAAAGTGCGCGTGCAGCCATCGAGACCAACGACGACCCGGAGATGGTGAAGGAGCTTCAACTCCTCACCACCAAGCCGATCATGTACGTGTGCAACGTGGATGAGAAGAGCGTCCTCACGGGCAACGCCCACGTGGATGCTGTCAAGAAGTCCGTGGCCGCTGAGAATGCCGAAGTGATCGTGATCGCTGCGGCCATCGAAGCGGAGATCGCACTGCTGGAAAGCGCGGAGGAACGTGCGATGTTCCTGCAGGACATGGGCCTTCAGGAACCCGGCGTGAATGCGCTGATCCGGGCGGCGTACCGGTTGCTCGCCTTACAGACCTATTTCACCGCTGGTGTGCAGGAAGTGCGCGCGTGGACGATCCACCAAGGCGATACGGGCCCCAAGGCGGCCGGGGTCATCCATACCGATTTCGAGAAAGGGTACATCCGCGCGGAGGTGATGGGTTACGAGGATTTCACGTCGCTTGGTAGCGAGGCGGCATGCCGTGCTGCGGGCAAGTTGCGTGTTGAAGGCAAGGAATATCTGGTGAAGGATGGCGACGTGATGCACTTCCTCTTCAACGTGTAAGGAAGTCGCGCTTTCGTTCGGATCCTCAACCCACTTCTTCGGCCACGAGCCCGGCCGTGATCTTGGCACTGAGCAGGCAGAGGGGAATGCCTGGACCCGGGTGCACGCTTCCACCGCAGAAATACAGGTCCTTGATGCGCCGGCTGAAATTCGGATGCCGCAGGAAGCTGGCGAAAACGCTGTTCGAACTGTTGCCGAAGATCGCGCCGAACGCGCACGAGGTGAGCTGCTCGATGGTGCGCGGATCGATCGCGTGCTCGCACGTGATCGACGCTTCAACGTCCACGCCCAGCATGCGCGAGAGTTTCCCGATCATGGTGGTGCGCGTTCGTCGCACCAGGTCGTCCCAATCCTGTCCGGTGTTGTGCGGTACCGCCACCATGGCGAACCAATTCTCGCAGCCGGGAGGCGCATCGTTCGCGTTCACCTTGCTGCTGATGTGCAGATAGATGCTCGGATCCGGATGGATCGTGCCTTTGTTGAAGATGTGATCGTACTCCGCACGCCCGTCGGCGCTCATGAACATGTTGTGCAAGTGCAGCGATGGGAACGCCCGGTCCATGCCCCAGTGGAACAGGATCACGCTGCTGGAGCGCGGCTGGTCGAGTGTGCGTGGTTTACGCTGCTCGGGCATCATGCCGTGATAGGCAGTGTACACATCGGCATTGCTCACAACGCGGTCGAAGGGCCGATGCTCGCCACGGACGACCACGCCTTTGCATGTGCCGCCATCCACGGCGATGCGTTCCACGCGGGTCCCCATTTCAAAACGTACGCCCTGCCGTTGCGCCAACCCTGTCAGGGCCTTCGTGATCGCGTGCATGCCGCCTTCGGCAGCGTAGGACCCCAGCGCAAGTTCATAGTACGAAATGAGATTGAGCGTGGCGGGTGCAGCGTATGGGTCCGATCCGTTGTAGCTGGCGAACTGGTTCAGGATGGCAGCCACCTTTTCATCCTTGAACAGCGCGGCGTTCGCTTTCGCCATGGTGGTGAAGGCTTCCACTTTGTGGAAGTTCAAGAGGCCGCGCAGGGTAGCCTTGTTGAAGTAGTTGCCGAGCCGGTGCAGCGATCGTTCCAGGAAGACTTCCTCGGTCAGTTCGCGCTTCACTCGGCAGCGTTCAAGAAAGGTGAGGACGCTTTTCCGGTCCGCTGTTGTATTCGCTGCGAATTCATCCGCAAGCCTTTCCTGGTCGGCCCATGTGCGGATCACAGTGCCGTCGTGGAAGTAATACTGGAAACCAGGATCGATGCGCTGGTAGCGCAAGTGCCTCCTCGGATCCTCGCCGCACAAGGCGAAAAGCTCATCGATGTACTGAGGCATCGTGAGCACGGTCGGGCCCATGTCGAAGCGGTAGCCGCCCATGCGCAGCTCGCTGATCTTCCCGCCCGGATGGTCGTTCGCCTCGAAAACCGTAACGCTGTGTCCCGCGTTCGCCAAGCGGATGGCCGAGGCCAGGCCCGCGATGCCCGAACCGATCACAGCGCAGGTCATTGAGGGACGCGCGGCGCTGTAGAACTCATCCTGCTCCGGCGGGTTGGATCCTGGATCGCTTGCCGCCGGGGGGGCTGCGGCTACATCCACTGGGTGCATCCTGTTCGGTCTTCCTTGGAAATCGCTGGCAAAATAGCGGTTGCGGAGCAGGTGTTTACGTTCGCGCCCAGTAGACCGAACCACCGACCAGTCGGGGTGAAGCACATGCCGCCGGAAGCCGCTGAACTCGCACTTGAACTGTGCCGCTACCTGCAGGAGCGGATACTGGAGAAGGGCGTGGCCTGTGCGCCCGATACCCTGTTCTCCGATCTGGGTATTGACAGCATGGCCATCATCGAGCTGGTGATGTATTTGGAACGCAAGCATGGGATCGTCCTGCCGGAGGATGCATTGCGGCAGGAGCATCTGCGATCTGCTGCGGCATTGGCCCGTTGCGCCGTGGCCGTGCGGAACGATACTCTGACCGGCAGCGCATGAAGAGGCTGCATCCGCTCACCGGCGCCGACAATTTCCAGGTGCTGCTCGATCGTCACATGCGCAAACGCAGCCGCGTGGGCAATGTGGTGCGGCTCTCCTTGGAACTTGATCCGCTGACCGATCTGGAAGCACTGGCCGCGGGCATTTCCGACAACCCCGATTTCCAGCTCGCGATCTCGTTGCGGATGAAGCGGGCGACGCTGGTCATGCCCCATTGGGTGAGAAAGGAGAACGTCGATGTCAATGCTTGCATAACCCTGCACGAGCGCTGCACGAACGAGCACTTCGTCGCTGCCGTGCTGGGTCGCGATCTGGGTCTTGGTGAAAGTCCAGTGCATGTTGACCTCCTGCATTTCGCCAACGGCAGCAAACGACTGGTGATCTCCGCTCATCACGCACTGGTGGATCAACGCGGCATGATCAACCTGGCAAAGGCCATACAACTGGGATTGGAACAGTGGCCTGCGGATCGATTGTTCGCGGAGCGCAGCGAACAGCGTTGGTGGCCGGAATTCTGCAACACGGTGTACATCATGTTCTACATGCTGGGCTCGCCGTTCTGGTTCATGGCGAGGCTGCTGCGTGGACGACGCGGGACTGTCTCCGATCCGGTGTTCAGGGTTGTTCAGTTGTCAGCGGAGGAAACGGGCATCGCCGACAAGAAGGCATGGGACCATGGCGCTCGCTTCGGCAACAGCAATTACTATTTGGCCGCCACCTTGAAGGCCTTGAAACAGGTCTTCGACCAACGCAGCGAACAACCACCGTACTACTGGCTAAGCATGCCGGTGAGCAAGCGGCGCAAGGGCGGGGCGGGTCACCTCTTCTCGAACAACCTGTCGTTCGTCTTCGCACGACTGAAGTCGGATGAGGTCCGCGACCTGCGCATTGCGATGGCTTCGGTCCAGGCACAAGTGAAGAAGCAAGTGGGCGATGGCATTCCCGATCGGTACACCTCGCTGCTCAACTTCTTCCGCCGTGTGCCCCTATGGCTCTACAGCACGTTGGTGAACCTGCCCATGCGCGGCGACTACGCGAGTCTGTCATTCTCCGATCTCGGCAGCGAAGACGACGGGATCAGTGCATTCGGTGGGGTGCCAGTGCTCGGATCCGTGGACTACGCCAGCGTACCATCACCTCCCGGGCTCACGGTCACTTACAAGCGCAACACCGAAGGTTTGCAAGTGGTGATCGGTGCGGTGCACGAAGCCCTGTCGCCGAACGAACTGGACCGCTTCGAGAGCGACCTTGTGGCCCTGCTTACAAGCCATGGAGGAGCGTAGCGCGCAAGCGGAACAGTGTGATCTTCTCATCGTCGGTGGCGGTGCTGCGGGCATGGCTGCGGCCATGGCCGCGCAACGGTACAAAGCCTCGTACATCGTTTTGGAACGGGCGCCGCAAATGGGTGGCAAGGCGAGCAACGCCATGGTGGGCACCATTTGCGGAGCGTACATGCGCTCATCGGCGCCCGCACCCCGTTGGGCGATCGGTGGATATGCGCGCGACCTGTGCGAGATGCTGGCCGAGGCAAGTGGAACCACACCGGAGCGCGGCGTGAACGGCCTTTGGTACCTGCCATACGCCATGGACGCTTTCACGAGGGTGTTTTCCCCGGCTTGTTTCTTCTCCGAACCTGGTTTGCGCAAGGATTCCATAGTGAGTGGCTGCACGTTGCAGGACGGTGCCATCGCCACCGTGGAAGTGCGTAGGAAGCAGGAGGTGTACAGCATTGCACCGCGCGCGGTGGTGGACTGCACCGGCAACGGCACGATCACGCGACTATGCGGCGGCGCCATGATCGAGGAGGCGCTGTATCAAGCGCCCACCCAGGTATTCTTCATGGAAGGCGTGAAGGCCGTGGACCAACGAATGCTCGAGTTCGCCATCATGCGTGCCCTGGCGCGCACATACGGGCCCAACGGGTCCTTCATTCCTGGAGTGAAGCACATCTGCTCGTTACAAGGCTCGTTGAACAACGGCCGCGTTGGGGTGAAGGTGACCTTGCAACAACGCGTGCGGCCCGATGAAGACTTCGTTGCGCTGAACGCCCAGGGCCGGGAGTTCGCGCTGCGCACCGCAGCCTTCCTGCGCGCGAACGTGGAGGCGTTCGATCGCGCCACGGTGCAGGTGATCGCCCCGGAGATCGGGGTGCGCACCGAACCGCGACCGTTGGGAAGGGTTGTATTGGATGAAGCGCATGTGCTGGGTGCGAAGAAGTGTGCGGATGGGATCGCCGTTGGTGCATGGCCCATTGAACATTGGGGTGATGGCACGGCTGCCGATATGCAATGGATCGCGGAGGACGACTGGTATGAAATACCTGCTGACGCCCTGACTTCCGCCGGGATCCCCGGGCTCTACTTCGGGGGACGCGGCATAAGCGCTACTGAGCAGGCCATCGCCAGTGCGCGTGTCATGGGAACGTGCTTCAGCACCGGCTATGGAGCGGGGTTGTTGGCCGTGCACCACGCAACCGGCAAGACAAATGAAGAGGCTATTGCTTTGGTGCGTGCTGAAGAATGGCCGGCGCCATGATCACCATGAACGTCTTTGATGTGATCAGCGATCGCAATGTGGGTCGTTCAGCCTCCATTGCCGTGCGCTCCGGTGCAGAGGTGATCACGTACGGGGCGTTGCTCGCGCAGGCCGGGGAGTTGGCCCGGACCCTGCAACAGTCCGGCTTGAAGCCGGGCATGGGCCTGGGTATCGTGGATCGAAACAGCCCCGAATTCGTCATTGCCATGCTTGCCGGGTTGAAGTGCGGCGCCGTGGTGATGCCGATCGCCAGCAACCTCACGCAACCCGAGCAACACGAGGCGACCGAGGAGGCTCAACTGCACGCCGTCCTGCGAGAGGATGCACATGGCCCGATCCGGATCGGTGACCGTTCCTATTCCCTGGATCTTATCCAGCGCGAGCGATCCAGCGTTGCTGTACAC
>JBATMK010000117.1:0-1500 GCA_049289815.1 Flavobacteriales bacterium | reverse complement strand
GGTATGATCCCCGGCGTAGGCAAAGCCATGAAGAACATCGACATCCCGGATGACGCCTTCAAAGGCATCGAGGCCATCATCAAGAGCATGACGCCAGAGGAGCGTAAGAACCCGGCAGTGATCAATGGCTCACGTCGTGCGCGACTTGCCAAGGGGAGCGGCACCAACATCGAAGCCGTGAACAAGCTGATGAAGCAGTTCGAGGAGACGCGGAAGATGATGAAGATGATGGGCGACAAGACCAAGATGCAGAACATGATGAAGCAGATGCAGCAGATGCAAGGCATGCGCAGATGATCATCGTGGAGGCGATCGGTGATGAAGAGGTAGGAGCCACCGAAAAGTGAACAACGAAGCCGTGAGGAATATCCTTGTCATCTTGATCCTTGTGTCGTACTGCGGCACGTCCAACGCCCAGAACACGGTCTATGACTACTTGACCGTGAATTACAGTAACAACTATGCGTTGAAGATCCGGCAGATCACGATCACGTCGAACGTGTTGCCCACCGAGGCGATCGACATGAAGAAGACCGAGTCGAAGGACTTTTCATCGGACCTCCAGGAGTTCTTCAAGAAGGTGCAGGAACTGGAGACAGGTGGCTGGTCGCTTTTCGACACGGACGTATATGTCTATAGCACGGGGACATATGGCACTACGGAGTACGTGTGGGTCATGCGCAAGCCGAAACAGTGAGCGCCAAGCCCTCGAACTTTCCAAGCACAAGGCCAATCGAAACAGCGATGAATGCGACGATCACGGACGAGGCCCTCGAATTCCTCAAGTACCCCACCGGGAAATTCGCCCGCGGTACCAAGGCGGGAACGTCTGAACGCGTTGCGGCCTGCATCGCTGTGATCGAAGCCTTTCCACAGAAGCTCCGCGCCGAAGTGCAGGGAATGAACGACGCCCAACTCGATACGCCCTATCGCCCCGGTGGCTGGACGGTGCGCCAACTCGTTCACCACCTTGCCGATAGTCATGCGCAGACCATCATCCGGTTCAAGCTGGCGCTCACGGAGGATAAGCCTGTGATCAAGCCTTACAAGGAAGCGCTCTGGGCGGAGCATGTGGATGCCCGTACCATGCCGCTGGAGCCCTCGCTCGGGATCGTCGCCGGGGTGCATGCGCGATGGGTGGCGGTGATGCGGGGCATGCATGAGCATGAATGGGACCGCGTGTTCGTTCACCCCGAGCAGCAGCGCGAGATCAGCCTGGCCGAGGCGTTGGAACTGTATGTGTGGCACAGCGGCCACCATCTCGCCCACATCACCGCGTTGAAGGAGCGGCAGGGCTGGTAGCCCGGATCGGCTACTTTCAGCGCATTGATGATGGACGTGGCCACCTACCAATTGCTGGACGGTAAACGCTGCGGTGATGCACTGCGTGCCGAGATCGCAAAGAGCGCTGCGGAGTTGAAAGCGAAGCGCGGCAGGGCGCCGCACCTGGCTGCCGTACTGGTCGGCGACGATGGCGCCAGCAAGACCTACGTTGAGAAC